>JBFYJA010000036.1:0-7437 GCA_041311675.1 Micrococcales bacterium
GTCGAAGACGCCGTTGATCCAAAGCTCAAGCCACAGGCAATCGAAGATGTTGCCAGCTGGTTGGAAAAGGGTGGCAGCGCCTGGGTTCGTATCAACGACTACACCACTGACTTTTGGAAGGCCGACCTCGAACGCCTTCGTGGCATTCCAGGTTTGCGCGGAGTGATGCTGGCCAAGACCGAATGGGCTAACCAGGTCACCGAAACTTTTGAACTACTTGGGGGCGATAAGCCGGTGTTGGCACTTGTTGAGTCTGCGTTGGGTATCGAAGAAGCTCGCGGCATTGCATCGGCAAAGGGAGCATTCCGTTTGGCATTCGGCAGCGGTGACTACCGCCGCGACACCGGAGCGAGTGCAGACAACGACGCGATGTTGTATCCGCGTTCACGTCTCGTAACTGCATCACGCATTGGAAAACTTCCTGGTCCGATTGATGGACCGACCGTTGGTTCATCACACCCGATCTTGCGTCAGCAGTCTGAGGTTTCGGTTTCGCTGGGCATGACCGGAAAACTTTGTTTGCAGGCTGATCAAATTGTTGTGATCAACGAAACCATCTGCCCAACCAACTCAGACGTGATTTGGGCTCGTGAGTTTATGGATGACTTTGAGTCTCGTGGTCGTGTGATTCGCGACGGCAGTGACCTTCCGCGTTTGGGTCGTGCTCAGAAGATTGCCCGATTGGCTGAGGCCTTCGGCATCAATCCTTTGTAGTTCTTACTCGACGTCGACTACTTCGGCTGCCTTGCGCAGCATCTTTACCAGCCAGGCAATTGCTGGATCATTAGTCTTGCTCGGGTGGTAGTGCACCGATTCGATCATCGTAATTCGTGGCAAATCCGTTTCCACAATTTGGATGTCAATTGCATCAACGAGTTTTTGCGCCAAGCGCTCCTGAATGATTCCAATCAAATCCGTTTCAGAAACCATTAGTGGCACCATTGAAATTTCGGTAACCGACACCACTTCGGTATCGTCATCAAATTTGAAATCAGCAAACATCTGATCGACCTGGTGCTTCGCGCTTCCCAAGTTGAGGTGAACGCGCGGAAGTTTCTTCAGCTGATCGAGAGAAAGCTTGCCCTTCTTGACCTCAGGATGATTCTTGCGAGTGATCACAACGAAGCTGTCGCTAAACAGCGCTTGCTTTTTACCAGGCAATCCGATGGCCGGGCTGGCAATCAATACATCGCGACGTAGTAAATCGATTTCGGCCATGGCCGGATCTTTTGGCAGCACGCTGAACTTGATATCGACACCTGGTGCTTCGTCCTTAAGTAGATTTAAAAGCGGACTAGTGATTTGACTCAAGAAATAGTCGGTTGCAGAGATATAAAAAGTGCGAGTTGAAGTTGCCGGATCAAAGGTTGGCAGCAGATCAAAGGTTCGGCGAATTTCGATCATTGCTTCGTTGACCGCTGGTTTTAGTGATTCGGCAACCGGAGTGAGCTGATACTTGCGGCCCTTGCGTTCGAGAAGTTCATCGTCGAATTGCTGACGCAAACGTGAGAGCGCACCTGATACCGCGGGCTGTGACATGCCGACTACCTCGCCGGCGCGCGTCAAATTCATCTCGTTGAGAATTGCGTCCAGAACCACCAAGAGGTTCAGGTCGATGCGCTTGAGGTCGGTCACGCCTCTAGTTTATTAAACCGGTGGGGCTACGAATAGACCCTTGTCGACATCGTTGAACGATTCACGTGCAACGAACTCACTCATTAGGTTTGCAGTGCCCCACTGGTCCTGGGTTGAAACCTGAGTGATGTCGAACTTGCTCGGGTGCCAAGCATCTTCGTCTTCAATAGTGTGCAACTCGGTGGTGTACTCCACTGTGTTGCCAGCTGGGTCGATGAAGTAAGCGAAGGTGTTGTCGCCTGCGTTGTGACGACCCGGACCCCAAACCATACGGTAACCGGCGCGAAGAATCTTTCCGGCACCTCGCATCCATTCTTCGATTCCGCGCATCTCGAATGAAACGTGGTGAAGTGAGTGGTGTGGGCCCTGCACGATTGCCATTGAGTGGTGTGCTGGGTTGCAACGCATGAAGTGCATCATCTCGCCCATGTGTGGGTGAGTGAGAGTGTCACTGATTGCAAAGTCGAGGTGGTCGATGTACCACTGTGTGGTCGCCGGCAAGCTTGAAGTGTTGATCACAACGTGTGAAAGCTTTACAGGAACTGGCTCGCGCTCACCGATCTTGCGGCTCTGCTTTAGTTCAACGCCAGTTGAAACTTCAAGCGTGCGGCCATCGAGATCAAAGAAACGGAAACCGTATCCGCCACCGAACTGAGTTAGATCTTTAGGTTCGTGCACAATCTGCACGCCCTTGCCAACTAGTTCATTATGCAGAGCATCAACATCTTCTTTGCTAGCTGCACCGAAACCGATAAGGTCGATGCGCTTTTCGCCCTTGCGAATGCGAATCTGGAATGGCTCAGGTGAACCATCAACGCCTAGCCAAAGAGTGTCGTTCTCGCGGTGAACTTCGCTTAGGCCCCAGTGCTTGGTAAAGAACTCGGCCTCTTCTTCGAAGTTCGGCATTGCGATACCTAGGTAACGAAGGTGAGAAATTTTGCGGACGGTCATGCCCTACTCCTTTGTACTGGCGTTGTAGTGATTTCAGGCTAGAACAAGGTCTTGCGGGACGCATCACCCTTAGGCAAATACCTATTATTTGATACGCTGACAGATATACCGCACGAGGGAGCCAACTTTGTCTGTTGCTGGCCAAGACCTGAATCTTTTGGTCGCCCTGCGCGCGTTGCTCGAAGAGGCCAATGTGACCAAGGCCGGCGAGCGCCTGGACATGAGTCAGTCGGCTATGAGTTCTGCCCTGGCGCGCCTGCGTTTGCAGTTTGAAGACGAGTTGTTGGTTCGCGTGGGCCGCGAGTACGAATTGACACCGCTCGGACACCTTTTATTGCCTCAGCTTCAACGCACGCTTCCGCTGGTGGATAAGGCGCTCAAAATCGATGAGACCTTCGATCCTTATGCCCGCACTCGCACCTTCAAGATTCAGACCTCGGACTACTCGGCAATTGTGCTGCAACGCGCACTAAGGGTGCTCTTTGCCATGAAAACTAAGGTCAAAATCGAACTGGTTCCGCTACCGGCAAATGCCTACGACCGCGTTCGCGACCTCTGGAACAACGACTTCATCATGGGTGTTCCAGGCATGGGCATCACCGGCCAAAGCCAGGAAATCTTCACCGACCATTACGTTGTGCTGGTAGACAAGACAAATCCACGATTGAAGCGCGGCAAGCTCGACTGGGAAGCCTTCACTGACCTCCCGCATGTGGTCTATGACTTTGGTCGCGGAGCACTATCGCCGCTGAACCGCAAACTGTTCGAGCTGGGTTTCCAGCGCAAGGCTCACGTGTCAACCACCAGCATCATCCCGATTCCGAGCATTTTGCGTGGAACAGACATGATTGCCGTGGTGCCTAGCCGCACGGCTCTGGGGCTAAGTCCGGACGACTCCGTGATTGCGGTGCCGGCCCCGTTTGGCACACTTGAAATTCACCAGGTGCTCTGGTGGCACGAATCTCACAACTTCGACCCGGCCCACGTCTGGCTGCGCGAGTTCCTACTGGCCCAGGACTATTCGATTTAGCAAATGGTAAGCATTCGGCTAGTTACTAGACCCTGAGGCCCCTTTTCGAATAATTTGGCATTAGCCCAATGCGGGGTATTCGAATGGAGTCAAAGATGACAGTAAACAACGTTCTAGTGGTCGGTGGCGGAATCACCGGTACCGTTCTAGCAATCGCACTCGCTCAGAAGGGCGTAAAAGTTGTTCTAGCCGAGCGTTCACCAGTTTGGTACGGCGTTGGCCACGGAATTACCCTGCAGGGAAACGCACTTAAGAGCTTCAAGCAGATCGGCGCTTACGACCGCATGGCAGAAAAAGGTTGCGGCTTCGATGACATCGAAATGTTCCACGCCAGTGGCGCACTAATTGCTCGCATGCCAATTGCTAAGGCTGGTGGAGCAGATCTTCCTGCAACAATGGGTGCACTTCGTTCAGACATTCAAGACGTTCTGGTCGACATGATCCACGAACTCGGCGTAGAGGTTCGCCTTGGCACCGAACTTGTTGGTTTTGAAAACCACGAAAACTCTGTGACTGCAGAATTCAACAACGGAACCAAAGAAGAATTCGATCTCATCGCTGGTGTTGATGGCATCAAGTCAAGTACACGCAAACTTCTTGGCATCGAACAGGACAAGCGTTCATCTGGTCTTGGAATCTGGCGCGTAGTAACCACTCGCACTCCAGAAATGAACTGCTCCGGAATGGCATACGGTGGCGATGAATACAAGGCTGGTTACACACCTATCTCGGACACACACTGCTACGCATTCGTACTAACCAAGCCAGAGCGTCCAGACAACGGACTAAGCGATGCGGACGAAATGCGTCGACTTCTTTCTAGCTACCACGGCAACTTCGACTACATCCGCAACAACATTAAGGATGACGACTACATGAACTTCCAGGAAATCGAATGGTTGTTCCTCGAAGAAGAAGACTGGCACAAGGGTCGCGTAATTATTACCGGTGATGCAGTACACGCTTGTCCTCCACTAATCGCGCAGGGTGGAGCTCAGTGTTCAGAAGACGCTATCTTGCTTGCTGAATACGTAACCCGCGAAGGCGACATGGAGACCTTGCTACGCGAGTACCAGGCACGACGTAAGCCACGCCTAAAGATTGTGGTTGAGAACACCTTGGCTCTAGCTGCCAAGGAGATCGACCCAAGCCTTCCAGGTGACCCAGGCCAGATTATGGGTAGCACCATGGCAGCAATGGCTCAGCCTGCTTAATTTCTAACTAAGGAATCTGTTTTATGTACATGTACTTCCCGACCAACTATGTCTGGTCGCTTTCAGTAGTTGCGACTTTGAACAACGGTGGTTACATCGACGAAGTTGACCGCGCATGCAAGCCTGTGCTTGAAGCATCACAGCGCGGAGATGACGCCGGTACCGAGTTGCTATACGCATCATGGGAAGCAGTTGCAAACCGCGTACTAGTTGGTGCGCAAGAAGACGAAGCTGCTGGTCGCATGATCAGCGCCGGTGAAAAGTATTATCGCGCTTCGTTGTACACATCACAGGCAGAGCGTTTGCAGTCACCGCAGTGGGAAGGTCGCAACGCGGCTTACCAAAAGTCAATCGACTTGCTAATGAAGCACGTTGAGATTGCTGGCGTTCCGTTTACCAAAGTTGAAATTCCATACGAAGGTAAGTCGCTACCTGGTTACCTTTACCGCGCTCCATCTTTGGATGGCAAGCCAACTCCAATCGTCATTCAGTGGAACGGTCTCGACTCGACCAAAGAAATGATGTACTACTCGCAGTTCCCACAGATGCTTGCCAAGCGTGGAATATCAACTTTGATGGTTGACACACCTGGTTCAGGTGAGGCTCTTCGTCTTCGCGGACTAACCGCACGTTACGACACCGAGGCATGGGCAGCAGCCTGCGTTGACTACATCGAGTCACTCGGTGAGTTCAACGAGAAGAAGATCGGTTTGGTTGGTTGGTCACTCGGTGGTTACTACGCACCTCGTGCAGCAGCTTTCGAAAAGCGCATCGCCCTGGCTGTAGCCTGGGGCGCAAACCACAACTGGGCTGAGGTTCAGGAGGGTCGCCGTAACCGTGAGGGTGAGAACCCAGTTCCGCACTACTGGAAGCACGTCTTCTGGGTTTGGGGCGTAGACAACATGGAGGACTTCATCGAGGTCACCAAGAACATGCACCTAAACGGCGTTGCCGAGCAGATTACCTGCCCGCTATTGGTTACCCACGGTGCCAACGACCGTCAGATCAATGTGAAGTACGCACTGCAGACCGCAGAGCAGGCAGTCAACTCTCCTAAATTGAAGTTGCGCTTGTTCGACGAGCCTGAGGGTGGCACCGAGCACATCAGCATCGACCACATGCCATACGTGGCTGGTTACATTGCTGACTGGATCGAAGAGACTTTCGGCGAACAGTAATTACTTGTTCTGTCTAACTGAATAATTGATGTGCTTGGCTAGCACTTCGGGCGCTTCCAAAACTGCTTGATGTGCAACACCAAGCACTTCGATTATTGAGCCCTCTCCCAATTGTTGCGAATACTCGAGCGCTGTTGCATATGGAACAACCGGATCTAGCTCACCGGCAATCACCATTACTGGAACATTGATTTTTTGTAATTCGTTGGTGATGTCGTATTTCGACAACGCTTCGCAACCGAGAGCATAACTTTCACGATCGACGTTGGCGAGCATCTGCAAAGTTTGCTCCATGAGTTCGGGCTTGCGTACTTGGAATCGTTTTGAGAACCATCGGTCGCGAGTGCCATCGACAAACTGTGCAGTGCCGTTTTCGCGAACCTGTGCAGTTCGAGTAATCCATGAAGCTGAGTCGCCAAACTTTGGCGCCGAGCAAATTGGCAGAACCACTTTTACTCGGCTCGGATACTTGAGCGCGAGAGTAAGACCAATTGCACCACCGAGAGAAACTCCTGCGTAACAAAATTTGCTGATGTTCAGAGAATCAGCCAATTCGATTACTGCATGGGCGAGATCTTCCACGGTGAATGATTCGGTCACCGCAGGCGACAAGCCGTGACCCGGTAAATCAAAACGCAGGTACTTCATTTCTGGATTGAAATGTTTTTGTGCGACGTCCCAAACTTCGGCGGTAGTACCAAAACCTGGGCCGAGAATTACAACTTTTGATGAACCTTCGAGTTGCTCAAGTGGCAGATTCGAGGAGCCGACTAGCTTCATTCAGCCTTACCGAATTCGATTTCTTCGGATGCCTTACGCAGCATCGTGACCAACCACTTCAGGGCTGGATCCCCCGATTTAGAAGGGTGCCAGTGCACCGACTCGATGAGCATCGAACTGTGCACCGGAGTCTCGGCGATAACCAGGCCAAGACGTTCAGCGTATTCATTGGCAACGCGCTCAGGCACGAAGCCAACCATCGTGGTGTGTGCCACGGCGAATGGCACCGGAAGGAAACCATCAACTGTGATGCCGACCTGCGGAGTTGCACCAAGGTCGGTGAGAGAGATGTCGGTTGGCGTGACAATCGCGTCACCGAATGAAACCTTCACGTGACGAAGCTCGTTTAGGTCACTCAGTTCGAGTTTGCCATCGCGAAGTCGTGGATTGTTTTTGTCGACGATGCAAACAAAGTTGTCACTGAAAAGTGACTGGTGTTTTCCAGCTACGCCCATGCCGGTTGCCGCAATGATGACATCACGACGAAGCAGATCAATTTCCGCCATCGTTGGATCTTTTGGTAACACGCTGAACTTGATGTCGACGCCAGGTGCTTCATCCTTAAGAAGGTTCAACAGCGGACTGGTAATTTGACTCAAGAAGTAATCAGTGGCCGCGATATAGAACAACTGCTCACCGCGGCTCCCGA
>JBFYJA010000037.1:0-7403 GCA_041311675.1 Micrococcales bacterium
GCTCGTGTCATACCCGCCCACCTGGACGCAATTCGCCGGGTCATGCACATCAATCACGGTCAAGCCGGCAATAACTAGGTCGGGTGGGCCTTTCGCATATGCATTTTGCACGAACCAACCGCCGAGCGACACTGCGGCTAACAGTGCGATTAGGCACAACAGGGTTAGCCACTCAAAATTCCATGAATATATTCTGAGAATAACTACCTTAGCTAGGGTTGCGACAAAACCATAAAGCACACCTGCTCCAACTATGTAAGTCATAGGTGTCGCAGCTTTCTTCGATCCAAAGTGCATAATTCCAAAAATAACCAGAATCGCAAGCAAGATGCCAAGCACGATTCGCAAGGCATCATCGGTAAGTGCGTTTTCGTGAGCCACAGCAGATGCCATTGATACAAACCCGGCAATCCCAGCTGTACAGAGAATGATGGAGGTGATACTCGCACGATCGAGTGGAGTCTTGGTCACTTTTGCATTTAGGAAGTATGTGATGACCAGCGCAATGGCACCGATGGGCTGTACCACAATTAGTGGTGCAAGAGACAACGCACCGAGCTGCAAAACGATGGCAAGACCAGTGAGAACCAAACCTGATAACCATTGCGGACGTCTAAATAATTGTTTTAGGTTTCTAAGCTTTAACCCTTGGGACTTGTGGGTCCGAGTCTTTCCCACCTCGTTGTTTTGAAATTGTGCCCCAACTGCCAAGAACACGGCAGCAAGAATTGCCAAGAAAATAGCGACATATCTCAAACCCTCCGCTGGGCCGAAAAACTGCTGCATGCTACTCCTTGGTTTACTCCCTCAACCTTAATTCACCGAGTGGTGGCAATGCCGGAGGCTTCGGGTAAATTTGTTCGATGACCATTAGATCTATTTGCATCAAGGGAAACCCGGTGTTACACCGCAGGGCAGCTGAAGTGACCAACTTCAATGACGAACTTAAGACCTTGGTAGCCGATATGTACGAGACCATGGATAAGGCACCTGGCGTTGGCTTAGCCGCTACCCAGGTAGGCGTTGGGCTTCGTGTCTTCACCTATAACTGGACTGAAGATGACGGCACCCATTTGCGTGGAGTGGTCATCAACCCAACCCTCGAGCTTGGCCCGATATCAAACGACGAGCCTGATGATGAAACCGAATGCGAGGGATGTCTTTCATTCCCGACCTATCGATTCCCAATCAAACGAGCCGAACATGCGGTGCTTACCGGCATCGACCTCGAACAAAATCCGGTTCGCATTGAGGCGAATGGTTGGTTAGCCCGAATTTTCCAACACGAATATGATCACCTCGAAGGTTTCCTTTACATCGACAAATTGCGTGATGAATTCAAATCCGAAGTAACCGAAATTACTGAAGCTGAAGGTTGGGGCGTTGATGGGCTTAGTTGGTTGCCCGGCAAAGACAAAATCGACGCTTAGTTGTTACACGCCTGCGTCGTGCAAAGCTAAATAGAGTTGCTCCGGAGTTGCAAAGTGCAATGCGATTAGCAAACCTTCTAGCTGCATCCTGAAACTACTGTTGTCATAACCTAGATTGCGGCGAACTTGCTCCAGTGATTTGTTGGTACCTATGGCATTCAAGAAGCGATTTTGCGAATCCGTCAACTGGCTTCTACGTAAAACAAAGACCGGATCCGGAATTGGTCGATAGTCAGTGTGGTTTAACACTTCATCAAATGTCGAGAAGTCGGGTAAGACATTTTGCCGCGAAGCAGTCTGAATTGCGTTGAGAAGCTCCGACATTGGTGCATCTTGGGTAACCACATCTGTAGCACCGGCGCGAATGGCCGCGAGTACCAGTTCTGGAGTTGCGTAGGTACCTGTAACAATCAATGGCGGACAGATTTCATTCTTCGATGCAAATTCCGAAACGATTTTTGCCGCTAACTCGAGCCCGTCAAACCCTTTGAGTCGATGGTCAATTACGAGAACGTCAACTAACAAATCGGGAATCTTTTCTAGAGCTAAAGCCGCATCCGATTCTTCGTAAATAAGGTGAAAATGCGGTTGCGCCTCGATCATCAATTTGCGACCAGCGCGGATGGCTTCATCGCCGTCAATCAGGGCAATTCGAAGCACTTCTAGGCCTTTGCTGATGTCTTTAGGTCTGGAAATATAGCCGAGACTGTGAAACCTACGCCTGGCACCCTGCTGGCTTCCACTGTTCCGCCATAGAGTCGAGCTCGTTCAGACATTGCCGTGACCCCTGCGCCAACAATCGTTTCAGTCAAGGCCCGACGATCCTGTTCTATTGTGTATGCCAATTCTTCGAGACTTAGTCCGCGATTTTGCAGTTCAACGCCATTGTCTTTCACTAGTACCTGCAAACCATCCTCGGTCCACGTGAAGTCGACTGTGACATCAGTACCAACAGGCGCATGCTTACGTGTGTTTTCTAAGGCATCGAAAACAATTCGATAGATTGCCAGCTCGGCTCCTTCATCTATCTCAAAACGAACTCCGTCATGACGAAGATTTATGTTGTAACCGCTCTGCCTAAATGCAATAACTAGAGATTCGAGATCATCCACTCGCGGTGGAGCGGCTTGTATTTCGTGTTTGTTATTTAACATATCGAAAAGTCTTCGAAGTTCTTTATGCCCCGAACGGGCGCTCTCAGCAACCTGCTCGAGAATACGAGGCGCGATCTCTGGGTCGGTCTTAGTTGCGTAGATGGCGCCCTCTGCCAAACTAATACTTGCTGACACGCGCTGAATTACTAGCTCGCTGATATCACGAGCAATTTCGAATCTTTCATTTTGCTCGGCGATTTCCAGGGCTTGCTTAGCTTGGACTCTTTCGGATATTGCTCGGTCGAAGTTTGTGCCTACGTGCGTGGCTCTAGTTATAAGCAATCTACCGGCGAGCCAAGTAAGCACTCCGGTGCTGACGATAATCAGTAATCCAAATAAGAAGAAATTCATTCTTCCAATATCGCCGTTTGCTTCAATACCAAAGACTCGCAAGTTTTCACTTTTATAAATGCTCACCCACAGTAAACCTGCACCCGAGAAGACGGCCACTGGTAGCGAAATGATTCTTTGCCAGACATTTCCAAAAGCCGCAATTGCCATAAGAGCGGACAGCGCGATTGCTCCCGAGAGTCCTGGTCTAACTTCAAGCGCCGCCGCTAACACGGCTCCGGTAACCACTAGAAGTATGCTCAGCCACGCATAAAACCGTGCCAGTAGAACTGCCAGAGCATTGCACAGCGAAACGAGAATTGAGGTGAATCCAATAGAGATGGAATCAATCCCGCCGAAGAGGCAAAACACGAAGGCGGCTAGAAAAATGCTTGATTGCCAAGGGCGATTTTGAATCCAACGAATCATGAACACCGCCTGAAAAAATGGCTCCCCGGCTTGGACTCGAACCAAGAACCTATCGGTTAACAGCCGATTGCTCTGCCAATTGAGCTACCGAGGAATGCTTTCGCAGGTCCTAACACTACCAAAGAAAGTCCGAAGTTTCGACCCAAATGCTCCTAATAACCAAGGGCTGGGTCGACTACGCCAACCCATTCGCCTTGGCCTAAGTAGGCCTTCACGTTGACATCGATGCGCTTGGCGAACAATGGCACCACCTGAACGCGCGTATCAGCCGTATGCGGTGTGATTAGCATGTTCGGAGCGTCCCAAAGTGGATGTCCATCCGGTAATGGTTCCGGATCGGTTACATCGGCAGCTGCACCGGCAATATGCCCTTGTTTGAGAGCCGCTATTAAGTCTCCAGTTACTACAAGTGGGCCACGGGCGACATTTACCAAGTATGCGGAAGGCTTCATTAGCGCGAACTTACTGGCATTAAAGAGTCCCCTAGTTTCGTCGGTTAGAGCCGCAGCAATAACCACGAAATCCGCCTTGGCTAACTCATCGTCCAGTGCTTCGAATGTTCTGGTCACGGTTGCACCATCAAGTGCAATGTTGCGATTACGAATAACTGCCACTTCGGTATTGAACGGGGCAAGAAGTAATAACAACTCCTCGGTGATTCCACCGCCACCGACAATAAGGATTCGACTGTCGTAAAGCGAAACTGCAAAGTTCTTACCCCAAGATTTAGCTCTCGCACGTTCAGGAATAACTCGACCAAGCGCCATCATCAAAAGCAATGCGTGTTCAGCCACTGGTTGACGATATGCACCTTTCGCTGAGGTAAAACGAATCGGATGATTGATGACTTCAGCAAATGCATCGACGCCGGCAAACGGTAACTGAACCCAACTCACCTGAGGATTGGCCTTAAGTAATTCATGCAAATCATTTGGCTTTGAGTAGTCGGTCCAAATAACAGCAGACACTGTCTCATCGAAATCGACCAATTCGCCACCGGCACTAAGCACTGCGTTTTCATACTCAGGGAAACTTTTCGGCAGGATGCTGATTTTGTTGTTCTGCAAAATTAGGCCTGCATATTTCTGCGTTCAGCTTCAAGTGCAACAAGCTTTTGCTGGATTTCGGCATAGACCACAGGTTCTGCGGCTTGATCGGTGCGACGTAAAGCCGCAAGTAATTCGTTTTTCTCTCTAGCAACTACGGCTGCCAATCCCCTTGCAATTACTCCCTGGCCGTATCGAAGAAGTTGCTCATCAGTGTGGGCCGGCAAAGTTTGGCCCGCAATTTCTAGCAGTACGCCTTGCAACTCGCCCGGAGTTGCCCCAGCGATAGTTGGCAGAAATTCTTGTTTTCCATGCCATGCCGAAGCAGCTTCAACAGCATTGGCAATAGCGATGTGGGTTGGAGCCGAAAAGGCGTTGCTGGCAATACGGCGTAATTGGTCGGTAGTGTATGCCGCTTGCACCTGAAGGATGACCTCGAGAAGTTGACGTTCAAATCGCATGATTGGATCTGCCAGGTTGATTGCTGGATATACGCTCGGCTCAGCCTCAGGATCGAAATCAGGAACTTCCGGGGCTCGTTGGTCACGACGAAGTTCAGCAACTGCTTCATTACGACTCTGCTTAACGGCAACATCAACCAATGCAGAAACCTCGTTGCCTTCCAGACTCACCCAGCCGGCAAGTGCTCTTACATAAGCCGGTCGAAGCGCTACATCTCGAATACCTGCAATCACCGGCGCAGCGGCTCGTGCCGCGGCTACGCGACCCTCAAGAGAATTAAGGTCAAATTTAGAAATTTTCTGTTTAATGGCAAATTCAAATATTGGTTTCTTGTTAGCAATCATGTCGACTACCGCTTCATCGCCCTTGGCGCTTCGTAGGTCGCAAGGATCAAGACCATCTGGACCAACCGCAACAAAAGTTTGTGCATTGAACTTATTTGAATCGTTGTAAGCACGCATTGCTGCTTTTTGACCGGCAGCATCAGGATCGAAGGTGAAAATTACCTCAGCTGGTGAATCAACCTCATTAGAAAGCATTCGATTCAAGATTCGAATGTGCTCGTCGCCGAAAGCAGTGCCGCAAGTCGCAACAGCAGTGGTTACACCAGCTAAGTGGCATGCCATGACATCGGTATATCCCTCAACAACAACAACCTGCTGCTGTTTGCTGATGCTCTTTTTTGCCAAATCAATTCCGTAAAGCACTTGCGATTTGTGATAGACCAACGTGTCACTTGAATTTAAATACTTAGGGCCGTTGTCGTCTTCGAAAAGTTTTCTAGCTCCAAATCCGATAACTTGACCGGTGGAATCTTTGATTGGCCAAATGAGACGACCGCGGAATTTGTCGTAGAACCCTTTGTCACCTTTGGTGACTAGCGCAGCCGCTAGAAGTTCATCATCCGTGAAACCAAGTGACTTTAGGTGGTTATAGAGCTCCGACCAAGATTTTGGAGCAAAGCCCAAGCCGAAAAGTTCCGCGGCCGCCTTATCGAAGCCTCTCCCCTTAAGGAATTCGCGACCCGCCTCGGCGCCCTCCGACATAATCTGAGACTGGTAAAACTGCGCAGCAGCCTGGTTAGCCTCTAGGATGCGACTTCGTTGTGCGTAGTCGCTCTGTTGCCCGCTGCCCTCTTCATAGGTCAGAGTGAAACCAATTCTCGAAGCAAGTTTCTCTACCGCTTCATAAAAAGAAATTGAATCTAGTTGCTGCAAGAATTTGTAAACATCGCCGCCTTCTCCGCAGCCAAAGCACTTATAAAAGCCATCGTTTGGTTTGACTGTAAATGACGGAGATTTCTCATCGTGAAATGGACAAAGGCCCTTGAGGGAGCCAACTCCAGCGGGCTTTAGGGCAACGTAGTCAGACACCACATCAGCAATGTTGACGCGAGACTTGACCTCTTCGATGTCTCTTGCCCTGATTTTGCCAGCCATGCCAATAATCCTATTTACCCTGTATTTTCGAGCCGACCAATTGATAGTGCAGGTTTATAGCACTCTGGTCGGTTAGGCAGGCGACCTGATCCACGACGACGCGACGCTGTTCCGCTTCGCTTTCAGCTCGACTCCACGCCCAGCTCGCATAGGTATCAAGATGCTTGCCATTTGCCGCTAGGAGCGCATCAGCCAGTTCAGTCAAAATCGCACGCTGATACTCGTAAAAACCCTGACGCGAATCGATAGACATTAGGAACGCAGATACCAATCCCTTAAGCACACTAATTTGCGCGCGAATTTCGATTGGCACGAGCAATTGGGATTGATAGCGAGTTACCTCAGTTGCGTGTGCCGATTCGAGGGTTCGATCAGTTGAGGTCAGAACAAAGTTGCCAATCAAGGATGAACTTAGGTTCTTGAGCGTTGCAAGTTCTCTCGGCTCACCCGAGAAACTCTTGAGCCAGAATGGATTTTGCTCCAGCATATTGAAAGCTTCTTCTAGCTGCGCTCGATCAAGCACGCCACCGTTCCATATTGAAATCTTGTCTATGAGGCCCGCTCGCACACCTCGATCGGCCACCTGCTTGAGGTCGATGAATCCGCTGACCACAGCATCCTCAAAATCATGTACCGAATAAGCTACATCGTCTGCGAAATCCATCACTTGAGCTTCAATACACTTAGTGCGTTCTATGGCACCATCCCGCAACCATTCGAAAACTGGAAGATCATCTTGGTAAACACCAAACTTTACCGACTTGGTAGCCTCCACCTCACGCACCGCGTTTTCGATTGTCCACGGATACTTGCAGGTAGCGTCCAAACTTGCGCGGGTTAGATTCAAGCCACGTGGTTCGCCTGCGCTGCTAAATACCTTAGGTTCGATTCGAGTAAGCAGTCTTAGAGTTTGAGCGTTGCCTTCGAAACCACCAATGTCACTTGCCCAACCGTTAAGAGCGGTTTCACCATTGTGGCCAAAAGGAGGGTGTCCAAGATCGTGCGCCAGGCAGGCCATGTCTACGATATCAGGATTCAGGCCAAGCTCTGCTGCCATTTCTCGACCAACTTGAGCAACCTCCAACGAATGGGTAAGTCGAGTTCTGGCAAAAT
>JBFYJA010000038.1:0-7193 GCA_041311675.1 Micrococcales bacterium
CAGCACCTGTGTCTTAGCGCCCAGTCGGCGAAGGGCACTCGAATGCAGAACACGCGCGCGATCACGGGCAAATTCCCCTCGTCGGCTGCTGTTCTTTCGATCCTCAGGCTCAAAGCGTTCGCGATCGAATTCGCTGTAGTCGCTCATTTAACCCCCAGACACATTCAGTTCAGCCTCTAACAACATAGTGCGGTCATCCCCCACCAGTTCACGAGAATCCAACCATCTATCCGGTAGCGAGCAGCTCTTCACTCCACCAAGACGTCCCCTAGGACCTTCAGCACCCTCCCCAGGGTATGGAAGCTGGCGGTCCAACTCTCCAAGAATTTCATCCATGTGGACTAGCGATTCCACTTGAGCTAATTTTGCGCGGAATTCCCCGCCGACCGGATATCCCTTGAAATACCAAGCAACGTGCTTCCTGATGTCACGGCAAGCGTGTTCCTCTGATTCGAAATATTCAACCAACAGCTCTGCGTGTCGCTTGAATGCATCCGCGACCTCGCCAAGATTTGGCTGAATCAAGTCAATAGCTTTATTCGAATTTGGGTCTCGCTTGTACTCATCAAAAGCTTTTTGCAAATCGCCGAATAACCAAGGTCGCCCGAGACATCCGCGACCAACCACAACACCGTCAACACCAGTTTCGCGCATCATTCTGATGGCATCGGCTGCCGACCAAATGTCACCATTACCAAGCACCTGAACGTCAGGAAGTGACTCTCGCAAGTCAGCGATAGCATTCCAATCAGCATTTCCGGAATAGTAATCGCTAGCAGTTCGGCCATGCAGTGCAATCGCGGTAACTCCAGCATCGCGAGCCACTTTTCCGGAATCCAGGAAAGTGAGATGTTCGCTATCAATACCCTTGCGCATCTTCACCGTCAATGGAATATCGCCGGCCGATTTAACCGCTGACTTAACTATGGATTCGAAAAGATCTCGCTTCCAGGGCAAGGCGGCTCCCCCGCCTTTGCGCGTAACCTTCGGCACAGGACAACCAAAATTTAGGTCGATGTGATCTGCTTTATCGTTATCGACTAACAGTTTGATGGCATTTGAAATAGTTACTGGATCGACTCCGTAAAGCTGAACACTTCGAATCTCTTCAGACGGATGATGCCCAATGATTCGCATCGAACCCTCAGTTTGCTCAACGAGTGCACGCGATGTAACCATCTCAGAAACGTAGAGGCCACCGCCAAATTTTCGACATAACCTACGAAATGCGGTGTTGGTAATACCGGCCATTGGCGCGAGCACCACAGGCGTATCAATTACCAACTTGCCGTATTTAAGTGGCATGTTGTTTTAGCCAACCAACTTTTCAGCTAGATATCCCTTGAGCTTGTCTAGTGATACGCGTTCCTGTGCCATGGTGTCACGCTCACGAATGGTAACCGCCTGGTCTTCCAGAGACTCGAAGTCAACTGTGATGCAGAATGGCGTTCCAATCTCATCCTGTCTGCGGTAACGACGTCCAATTGCTCCAGAGTCATCGAAATCTATGTTCCAGTGGCCACGGAGGTCTTGCGCGAGATTGCGAGCAAGCGGAGAAAGATCCTCATTGCGCGACAGCGGAAGCACTGCGGCTTTGACCGGAGCCAAGCGGTAGTCGAGTCGCAAGACGGTGCGAACGTCTACGCCACCCTTAGTGTTTGGTGCCTCGTCTTCGTGATATGCGTCAACTAGGAATGCCATCAACGAGCGAGTTAGACCAGCCGCTGGTTCGATAACGTAAGGGGTCCAACGCTCACCCTTAACCTGGTCGAAGTAGCTTAGGTCGGTACCTGATTCGCGTGAGTGTGTGCTCAAATCGAAGTCGGTGCGGTTGGCAATACCCTCAAGCTCGCCGAATTCACTTCCAGGGAATCCAAACTTGTACTCGATGTCCACTGTTCGCTTTGAATAGTGTGACAATTTTTCCTTCGGGTGTTCGAATAGTCGCAAGTTTTCTGGGTTTATTCCTAGATCGGTATACCAATTCATGCGCTGTTCGATCCAGTAGTCATGCCACTCTTCGTCAGTACCAGGCTCTACAAAGAATTCCATTTCCATCTGCTCAAACTCGCGTGTACGGAAAATGAAGTTACCTGGTGTGATCTCGTTTCGGAAAGATTTTCCGATTTGACCAATACCAAACGGTGGTTTCATACGTGCCGCGCCAAGAACGTTCGCAAAGTTGACAAAGATACCCTGTGCTGTTTCTGGGCGAAGGTAGTGGAGGCCCTCTTCTGCTGCTACTGGGCCAAGAAAAGTCTGAAGCAAGCCATTGAACGCCTTTGGTTCGGTCCAAGTGTTTTTACTTCCACAGTTAGGGCAGGCGATGTCGTTCATCGACTCCGGTGCTCGACCCTTCTTTTCCTCGAAGGCTTCTTCAAGGTGGTCCTGACGGAAACGCTTGTGACAGGCGGTGCACTCAATTAGTGGGTCTGAGAATTCACGAACGTGACCAGATGCTTCCCACACCTTACGCGGAAGAATTACGGAAGAGTCGAGACCAACAATGTCTTCGCGGCTCTGCACAATCGTGCGCCACCACTGCTTCTTGATGTTCTCTTTAAGCTCTACACCAAGTGGTCCGTAGTCCCAGGCTGATCGGCTACCGCCGTAAATCTCACCGGCTTGAAATACAAAGCCACGACGTTTTGCTAGGGAAATGACTGAATCTAAGCGATTTGGGGTAGCCACGAGCACTCCAGTTTCTGGCACCCAATCTCGAGGCGCTGCTGGATGCAGTGCTGGTTGGGTGCGAAGCCTTAAGTTTACTTGCCCTTTGCGCGCTTCGGCTGGTCTATCGCCGCGCCAAATCGGCGATTTCTACCCTGAAAGTGGCTAATCGCTTCGTTCAAACTATCCCGGTTGAAATCCGGCCAAAATGTGTCTAGAAATACGAATTCGGCGTAGGCAGATTGCCAAAGCATAAAGTTTGAGGCACGTTGCTCGCCAGAAGAACGCACAAAAAGGTCTACATCTGGCAGCCAGTTGCTCTGCAGGTGCTTGGCCACGGTTTTCTCAGTAATGGACCCTGGCTTCAAACGGCCAGCCTCAACCTCAGCAACGATTTGATTAATTGCATCCGTAATTTCGATACGAGATCCGTAGTTGATGCACATGGTTAAAGTCAGAGTCTTGTTTTTGGCAGTGAGTTCTTCCGCGGCTTGCAAGTCATCGATGACCGTTTTCCAAAGTTTTGGACGTCGACCCGCCCATCGAATTCGCACTCCCCATTCATTGAGCTGATCGCGACGACGTTGAAGTACATCACGGTTGAATCCCATTAGGAATTTAACTTCGTCCGGTGAGCGTTTCCAATTCTCGGTCGAGAAAGCGTAAACGGTTAGGTACTTCACTCCAGCATCAATGGCGCCAGCTACCACGTCAAGCAGTGCCGCTTCCCCAGCTTTGTGACCTTCGACACGAGTGAGTCCACGCTGATTAGCCCATCGCCCATTTCCATCCATGACGATAGCGATGTGATTAGGTATCGAATTCATGCTCGCTCCACGTGTTGCAGCGATTTTAGTCCACGCTCAATGTGCCACTGTGAATAAGCAGAGACAATTCCGGATGCAGACAGGGTGCTCTTCTCACTGGCCTGATCTATTGCTTCCCAGTCGCCTGTTAGTAATGCAGCGAGCAATTTCGAAGTTTCTAGATCGATAATTGCGGCACCCATCGGGCGGCAATCTTCGCAGGCAACGCCACCAACTTGCATAACGAACGAAAGGTGCGGCCCAGGAGCTCCGCAACGGGCGCAATCGAAGAAGTTTGGAGCCCAGCCTGCGATCGAAAGCGCGCGCAACAGATAACTATCAAGTACGTGCGCAGGTCGATGTTCACGGCTGGCCAGCGAACGTAATCCGCCAACTAGAAGAAGATACTGCTGAGGAGTGGACATCTCGCCGGTGAGTCGCTCGGCGGTTTCCACCATCGCGGTGGCCGCCGTGTAGCTCGCGTAATCCTCGATGATTTCCTTGCCATACGCGCCAAGACTCTCCGCCTGATTCACGGTGTCTAAATTGCGCCCCTCGTAAAACTGAATATCGGCAACCATGAACGGTTCAAGTCGAGAACCAAATTTTGATGCGGTTCGTCGTACACCTTTAGCAACCGCACGAACTTGCCCGTGATATCGAGTGAGCAAAGTGACGATGCGATCGGCCTCGCCCAGCTTATGGGTGCGAAGTATCACCGCTTCATCTCGATAGGTTGGCACGCTACCAGTATCTAGTACTAGGGGTGTTTGTTAGCGAATGGCTCGGTTGACTGCCGAAATAATCGCCTTTAGCGACGCTGTGGCAATGTCGCCGTCAATACCGACTCCCCAAAGAGTTCGGCCAGCAACTTCCATTTCAATGTATGCGGCAGCCTGAGCATCGCCACCAGCGCTCAACGTGTGCTCAACATAATCCAGCAGCCTTGCTAGAACACCCTGCTGAGTCAAGACATCAAGGAATGCTGAAATTGGTCCGTTTCCACTTCCCTGAGCCGAAACTTCTCCAGATCCATCGCGGAGAACAACCTCGAGATTTACAACGCCGTCCATTTCACTAGCGGTTCGCATGCGCTTAAGCTCAAAGCGACCCCACTTCTGATCCTCGACTGATGCCGGAAGATACTCATCGGTGAAAATGTTCCAGATTTCTTCACTAGAAATCTCGCGACCAGAGGCATCGGTGACATTTTGCACCACGCGTGAGAACTCGATCTGCAGTTTGCGAGGCAAGTCAAGATTGTGATCAGACTTCAGTAGGTAGGCAACTCCACCTTTACCTGACTGAGAATTCACGCGAATGACGGCCTCGTATGAACGACCGACATCCTTAGGGTCGATTGGAAGGTAAGGAACTGCCCAGACCAACTCGTCGATGTGCACACCTTTGTCCTGCGACTCCTTGTGCATCAACTCGAAGCCCTTCTTAATGGCATCTTGGTGGGAGCCACTGAAAGCCGTGTATACCAAGTCGCCACCATATGGACTGCGTTCGTGAACCGGAAGCTGGTTGCAGTACTCGACAGTTCGCTTGATTTCGTCTAGATCACTGAAATCGATATGTGGGTCAATTCCTTGGCTGAAAAGATTCAAACCAAGCGTGATGAGGTCCACATTTCCGGTGCGCTCGCCATTCCCAAACAGACAGCCTTCGATTCGGTCAGCGCCGGCAAGGTAACCAAGCTCTGCGGCCGCGACGGCAGTACCGCGGTCGTTGTGCGGGTGCAATGACAGGAGAATGCTGTCGCGCTTGGCAAGGTTGCGGTTCATCCATTCGATTGAATCGGCATAGATGTTAGGCGTGATCATCTCAACGGTTGCCGGAAGGTTGATTACCATCTTGTGATCAGGAGTTGGCTGGATCACATCGATAACGGCGTTGCAAACTTCGACCGCATACTCAAGCTCAGTTCCGGTGTACGACTCAGGAGAGTACTCGTAGTAAATCTTGGTACCCGGCACCATCGACTCGAGCTCTTTGCACTTACGCGCACCATTCAGAGCAATGTTTAGAATTCCGGCTTTGTCCTGGTTGAAAACCACGCGACGCTGCAGGACCGAAGTGGAGTTGTAGAAGTGTACGATTGCTTGCTTCGAACCCTTGAGCGATTCGAAAGTACGCTCAATGAGTTCATTTCTAGCCTGAGTTAACACCTGAATGGTGACATCATCAGGAATCTCATTCTGCTCAATTAGCAGTCGAACAAAGTCGAAATCGGTCTGGCTTGCTGAAGGGAAACCAACCTCAATCTCCTTGTAACCCATCTTCACTAGCAAGCGGAACATCTTTAGCTTGCGCTCTGGGCTCATCGGATCGATTAGCGCCTGGTTTCCATCACGAAGGTCAACTGCGCACCATCGTGGAGCTTGAGTTATGCGCTTGGTTGGCCAGGTGCGGTCTGGAAGTTCTACTTTGATTTGCTCATGGAATGGAAGGTACTTGTGTACCGGCATTCCAGATGGCCTTTGTGTGTTTTTCATTTTGGTCTCCTGTACCCACCTAATGAAAGAGTGGGGCTAAAAATTTGGGGGTTAGCAGTTACTCCGCGCCGAGGAGCTTTGCCTCGTCGCGGCTGCTAAGTAGTAGACCGAAGAACACCAAACAAGACTAACCCAGCGGGTCCTAAAAACCTAGGCGCCCGAGTTGCTTGGGGTCTCTCTGCCAATCTGGGGCAACCTTGACTCGAATTGAGAGAAATACTGGCTGCCCAACGAGCTTCTCAATCTCGAGACGTGCCCGCTTACCTACATCACTTAGGCGACTTCCCCGGTGACCAATAATGATGGCCTTTTGACTATCTCGTTCAACCCATACATTGACATGGATGTCAAACAGGTTCTTTCCTTCGCGTGGCCCCATCTCGTCGAGGGTCACCGCGAGCGAATGGGGTAATTCATCGCGAACACCCTCTAGTGCTGCCTCGCGCACTAGCTCGCAAATGCGCATCTCAAGAGTTTCTTCCGTGGTGATTTCATCAGGATAAAGCTGCTCCGAGACCGGCATTTCCGAAATGAGCAGCTGAGTTAGTTCTTCCAGTTGCTGATTTCCTAAAGCCGAAACGGGAATGATGGCATGCCATTCGCGAATCTTTTGGACCTCAAGTAGCTTTTCTGCGAGTACTTTTTTGTCAACCAGCTCGCTCTTGGTAACAATTGCAATCAACTTGGCTCGACGAAATGCGCCGAGTTGCTCATTGATAAACATGTCTCCTGTGCCGATTTTTTCGTTGGCAGGCAAACAAAACCCAATCACGTCAACGTCAGAGAGAGTTGACTCCACCAGATCATTGAGACGCTGCCCGAGCAAAGTGCGAGGTCGATGAAGTCCCGGAGTATCAACCACAATCAACTGGCCCGATGCGCGATGCACAATTCCACGAATTGCCCGCCTCGTTGTCTGAGGCTTTGAACTTGTGATTGCAACCTTCTCACCAACTAAAGCATTGGTCAGCGTGGATTTTCCTACGTTAGGACGCCCAACGAAGGAAACAAACCCGGCACGGTATGACTTACTCATCTGCTCCTCCAAATGCTGCTTGGACGTCAGACAACTCCGCATCCCTATTTACTAGTACGGATACGAGGCGTTTTCTTCGTCCTTCAATTCGATCAGCACGGAAAATCAAACCTGAAAACTTCACTTCATCGCCGCGAACCGGAAGACGTCCAAGTTCTTTGGCTAAAAGACCACCAACAC
>JBFYJA010000039.1:0-7123 GCA_041311675.1 Micrococcales bacterium
GTTGAAGCGTCTCGCGAAGCCGAAAGCGCTTTTGGAGATGCACGCGTATTTCTAGAGCAAGCGGTGTTGCGTCCACGTCACATCGAAGTTCAGATTCTTGCTGATACTCACGGCAATGTTGTTCACCTATTTGAACGTGACTGTTCAATTCAGCGCCGAAACCAAAAAGTTGTGGAGATCGCGCCAGCACCACTTATCGATGAAGACCTGCGAAACACTCTTTATCGCGATGCTGTCGCGTTCGCCAAGGCAATCGGATACCAGAACGCCGGTACTGTCGAATTCCTGATTGACACAGTTGGTCCAAACGCGGGCAAGCACGTTTTTATCGAGATGAACCCTCGAATTCAGGTAGAGCACACAGTTTCGGAAGAAATAACCGACATCGACCTCGTGCAGAGTCAGATGCGTATCGCATCAGGTGAATCGCTATCCGATCTAGGGCTTTCTCAAGAAACCATTCAGCGTCACGGCTTTGCAATTCAGTGCCGCATTACTACTGAAGATCCAGCCGCAAACTTCCGCCCAGACACAGGAAAAATTACGACCTACCGCTCACCGGGCGGAGCAGGAATTCGACTAGATGGTGGAACCGTTTCCACCGGCGTTGAGGTAAGCCCACACTTCGATTCAATGTTGGTGAAGTTGATTGCAAAGGGTCGCGACTTCAAGTCTGCAGTCATTCGCGCTGAGCGTGCTCTAGCCGAGTTCCGCATCAGAGGCGTATCCACCAACATCTCATTCCTACAAGCAGTGCTAGCTGATGAGACTTTCCAGTCAGGCGACTTGAGTACATCTTTCATTGACGAAAGACCGCAACTATTTACAGCGGCTCCTTCGCAAGACCGCGGAACCAAGATTCTTTCTTGGCTAGCGGATGTAACGGTTAATCAACCAAACGGTCCGCGCGGCGATCACTTCTCGCCGAGCACGAAGTTGCCATCGGTTGATCTAACTAAGCTAGCCCCAGAGGGTTCGCGTCAGCAGTTGCAGAAGCTAGGCCCTGCAGGTTTCGCAAAGGCTTTGCGAGAGCAACACAACGTTGCAATTACCGATACCACCTTCCGCGATGCTCACCAGTCGTTGCTAGCTACGCGAATTCGTGGCCGTGACTTGCAAATGATTGCTCCATATGTTTCTCGACTTACTCCGCAGTTACTTTCTGTTGAAGCTTGGGGAGGGGCGACATATGACGTTGCCCTGCGATTCCTGGGTGAAGATCCTTGGGAGCGTCTCGAGGTGCTTCGTGCGGCAATGCCAAACCTCTGCATCCAAATGCTGCTTCGTGGTCGAAACACCGTTGGCTATACTCCTTATCCAACTGAGGTAACCGAAGCATTTGTTTCTGAAGCAGCAGCGTCTGGTGTCGACATTTTCCGCATCTTTGATGCGCTTAATGACGTAGAGCAAATGAAGCCGGCAATTGCTGCGGTTCTCAAAACCAAGAAAGCCGTTGCCGAAGTAGCTCTTTGCTACACCGCGGACCTCTTGGATCCAAACGAAAAGCTTTACACGCTTGACTACTACCTCAACCTGGCACAGCAAATTGTCGATGCGGGTGCACACATTATTGCCATCAAGGACATGGCTGGGCTACTTCGTCCCGCCGCCGCGGCAAAACTAGTAGGCGCTCTGCGCGAGCGCTTCGAGCTGCCAGTGCACCTACACACACACGACACCGCTGGCGGACAACTTGCAACACTTATGGCCGCTATCAATGCCGGTGTAGATGCCGTTGACGTTGCCAGTGCTCCAATGGCAGGAACCACCTCGCAGCCATCTGCTTCTGCACTTGTTGCTGCGCTTGCCCACACCGAGCGTGATTCGGGTATTCCGCTGGAATCGGTAACAAGTCTTGAACCATATTGGGAAGCGGTTCGAAGTGTATACGCACCTTTCGAGTCAGGGCTTCCTGGGCCAACTGGTCGTGTTTACAAACACGAGATTCCAGGCGGGCAGTTGTCGAACCTTCGTCAGCAGGCAATTGCTCTTGGCTTGGGCGATCACTTTGAGCGCGTCGAAGATATGTACGCAGCTGCAAACGAAATACTTGGACGTCCAACCAAGGTGACGCCGTCATCGAAGGTGGTTGGTGACCTGGCACTGCACCTAGTTGCAGTAAATGCTGACCCTAAGGATTTTGCAGAGAATCCACAAAACTACGACGTACCTGATTCCGTGGTTGGCTTTATGGCCGGTGAACTCGGAGACCTACCTGGAGGTTGGCCTGAACCGTTCCGCACCAAAGTTCTGCAGGGTAAGAATCTCAAATTTGGTATCACGCCAGTAGTTGAACAAGATCTGCAGCTACTAAATGGCACCGATTCTGCGGCTCGCAGGTCGACCCTTAACCGCCTATTATTTGCGGCGCCGACTAAAGAGTTTGAGAATTTCCGAGAGACTTACGGTCGACTTGACCAAGTCGACACAGTGGACTACCTATATGGCTTGCAAGCTGGTCACGAACATGTCGTAGAAATTTCTAAGGGAGTTCAACTCTTTGTCGGTCTCGAGGCTATCGGTTCACCAGATGCCAAGGGTTACCGCACTGTAATGGCGACTCTAAACGGACAACTCAGACCAATCAATATTCGCGATCGCAAAATTGCTTCGGATGTTGTTTCAGCAGAAAAAGCTGATGTGACAAATCTTGGGCATGTTGCGGCTCCATTCGCAGGAGTTGTCACGTTACAAACTGTTGAAGGTGCTCACGTGGAAATCGGTCAACCGGTGGCAACCATTGAGGCCATGAAGATGGAAGCTACCATTACTGCTAACGTTTCCGGCGTAGTTCGAAAGCTTGCAATTTCAAAGACCCAGGCAGTTGATGCTGGTGATTTGATTGTGGTCGTAGAGCCAGCCGCCTCTTAGTAATTGGTTAGACTAGTCCAGATATCGCGTAAGCGAAGATTTGGCTTAGGAGTAACCATTGGCACCGTGGGATAAAAACAATGAGGGTGAAGATTTTCTAGCACCTCGTCCTGTGGGGGCAGAAGAAACCCAAATGCAGACACATTCGCTAGCCGAGCTTGCTGTCGATTCGGGGATCATCGATGTAACGCCGAGCACTCAGTCTGTTCCTATTGTTGCCGAAGATGAACGAGTAAGCAGAATCGTTGCGCCAACCACAGATCCAGTGGACCAGCCACTAACTCGTCGATCGAATTATTCGCGTCGAGATTCACTTCGTGGCGAAACTTTTGATACTCCAGAACCGGCAGCGATGCTTACAGCAGATCGCCTGATTGACACTTCATCACGCAACCGACCAGCCCCAGAGTCTGGTTTCAGAAAATTCTTTTATTATCTGACTCTTAAGACGGTCAACCTTGGTGATTCTCTGAAGGTAAGGGAGCGCAAGGCGCTTGATGCTCGCATCGGAGCTGCTTTGGACGGCGGTGCACGCTTTGTGCCAGTTCTAACTCGTAAAGGTGGGGTTGGGAAAACTACAGTCTCAACCCTGCTGGGAATGGCACTGTCGCTTTCCCGCGAAGACCGCGTTATTGCAATTGATGCCAACCCAGACCGTGGCACCCTAGCGGAGCGCATCAGCAAGTCCACCAGGTTTACTGTCCGTGATGTAGTGAACCGTGCTGCGGCTATCGACGGTTTCACCGACTTTTCAACGATGGTTTCACGCGATGTCACTCGACTCGACGTGCTTGCCTCTGACAGTGACCCAATGCTGTCAGAAGCCTTCAACGAAGGCGACTACAACGTAGTTGCTGACATGGCGGCTCGTTACTACTCAATCGTTTTGACAGACTGTGGTACCGGTATCGTTCACTCGGTCATGCGTCCAACCCTTCAACGTGCCAGCGGGTTGGTAATCGTATCGGGTGGTTCGGTTGACGAAGCTAGATTGGCGTCGGAGACTCTCACCTGGCTAGAGGCCAACGGTTATGGAGACTTGGTTCGTAACGCGGTAGTTGCCCTAAATACTGCGACCCAAGCCACTCAGCTGGTGAAGCTCGATGAGATCGAGCAACATTTCAAGACCCGCGTACGTGCGGTGGTGAGAGTTCCTTATGACGAGGCGCTAGCGGCAGGTTCGGTCATTAAGTTCAAGGAATTGAAGAAGGGCACGCAACAGGCGGCTCGTGAACTGGCCGCTCTCGTGGTCGACGGCTTAATTGCATAACTAGTGACCGTTAGAGAAATCCGCCTTTTTGGCGATCCGGTACTCAAAACCATGTCCGTAGAAATTGTCGAATTTGGTAGTGGTACTCAGGCATTGGTTGCAGACCTTCTCGATACCACGGCATTGCCTGGCCGAGCAGGTGTAGCCGCTCCGCAAATCGGGGTAAACCTGCGAGCATTTAGTTACAACGTAAACGGGCAAATCGGTTACCTTTTGAATCCACAAATTACTTCGGTCAGTGGACAGATCAAGTTGGTTGACGAAGGTTGTCTTTCCGTACCTGGCCTGTGGCATAAAACTCCGCGCTATGAAAACGCAACAGCAGTGGGAGTCGATCTTGATGGCAATCGCGTGGAAATCACTGGTTCGGGTTTGCTTGCTCAGGCTTTACAGCACGAGTGCGACCACTTAGACGGCCTGCTTTACCTCGATCGACTTGAACCAGAAGAACGAAAACTTGCAATGAGAGCCTTGCGCGAGACCGATTGGTTTCTAAAAGGCTAGCGATTGTAAATGTCGTCGATTGCGGCCTCAAAATCGGCTACCACTACGTTGCGTTTGATTTTCAAACTTGGGGTTAGGTGGCCACTGGCTTCACTCAGTTCGCTGTCTACAATGACGAACTTGCGAATGGATTCGGCTTTGGAAACATGAACGTTCACTTCATCTACCGCCTGTTGAACCGCAGCAATTACTTGTGGCAACTTGGCTGCCTGAGCAACTGTCAACGCATTATCTGCACCATGATTCTTGAGCCAAATCGGCAGCATTTCCGAATCAAGCGAGATTAGGGCGCTAATGAAAGGAAGATTGTCACCGATTACTACAGCCTGACCGATGATTGGGTGAGACCGAAGTGGATCTTCGAGCAATGTCGGTGCTACATTCTTGCCACCTGCAGTGACGATCAGTTCTTTCTTGCGACCAGTGATGGCCAAGTAACCATCCTCATCCAGAGTTCCAATGTCACCCGTTGCAAACCATTTACCATCCATCACCTCGGCTGTAGCTTTCTCATTACGCCAGTAGCCGAGCATTATGTTGTGACCGCTGGCCCAGATTTCGCCATCGGCAGCAATTTTCACTGCGGTACCCGGCAGTGGTTGACCAACCTTGCCTATTTTGAGGGTCTGTGGACGTGAGATGGTCGCTGGAGCTGTGGTTTCGGTTAGTCCGTAGCCTTCGAGCACAATTACACCAATGGCGCGGAAGAAATGACCCAATCTTGTGCCAAGCGGTGCTCCACCCGAAATCACATACTGAAGTTTGCCGCCCATAGCAGCGCGTATCTTCTTGTAAACCAATTTATCGAAGATGAAGTGCTGGAGAGCAAGTTTCACACTCGGACCGCGTGTTGTATCTAGAGCCTCCGACCAAGCAATCGCAACAGCGGCTGCTTTGCGGAATATTTCTCCCTTGCCGCCAGCTTCAGCCTTCTGTTCAGCAGAGTTATAAACCTTTTCGAACACGCGAGGAACAGCCAAGATGAATTCTGGTTTGAATGACTCAAACGTTGCTGCAACCTTCGTAGTATCTGGTTGGAATGCCACACGAATGCCGCCGTGGACACAAAGAACTTCAACAAATCGAGCAAATACGTGGGCGAGTGGCAAAAACAAAACCGTGCTTCGCCCGGCAACCACAACATCACTGAGATCTAGTGTTGCATTTTTGCTAAGTTCGACAAAGCCGCGGTGGCTAAGTTCGCAACCCTTTGGTTTTCCAGTTGTGCCCGAGGTATAAATAATTGTGGCAAGTTCATTTAGTTTGGAAATCTTGCGACGCTGTTCGACGGTTTCGTCGGAAATGTCCTTTCCGCGTCTCTTTAGCTCTGCAAGGTCGCCACTTTCGAAAGTCATGACAGTGCGTACTAGAGGCACGCCCGCTTTAATTTGTTCGAAACGTTGAACATGATCTTGATTTTCAGCAAACAACGCAACGGTGTCACTGTCAGAGAGAATCCATTCCATCTGCGATGCCGATGAAGTCTCGTAAATCGGAACGGTAACGCCGCCGGCAAACCAGATTGCGAAATCCATCAGAGTCCACTCGTAGCGGGTGTGACTCATAATGGCTACACCTTGGCTTGGCTGTATCCCAGAGGCGATGAGGCCTTTAGCTAGTGACTTGACCTCATTCAGAAATTCGGCAGCGGTTACATTCTGAAAGCCATTTGCGGTAGTCAATGCGAAGAGTGGCAAATTGGGGGTTTTTGCGACTCTATCGACTAATAGGTCGGTGATATTTGAATCAATCTCTGAGACCACCAGCGGCGGCAATTCAAAACTGTCCAAGGGGTTCCTTCCATGCTGCCGATTAGCCATAACTCTAACGGTATTCAGGGCCACGGGTAGACTGAAACGACGTAGAAAGGCCCTCATGCACGCAATCGGCATTGACATAGGTGGCACCAAAATCGCTGGTGCGCTAGTCGACAGCGAAGGGCAGATTATTCGCGAATCGCGAGTGCCAACCCCTGCTAAAGACATTGACGCGTTGGTCAATGCTGTGGTGGACTTGATCACTGAGTTGTCCGAGGGGCACAAGGTGCTAGGTGCTGGTGTGGCTGCTGCCGGGTTTGTCGATGCGGCACAAGCAAACGTTATCTACGCTACGAATTTGACCGGACGAAACGAGCCACTGAAGGCAAAACTCGAGGCTCTGATCGATATTCCGGTAATCATTGAAAACGATGCCAACGCCGCTGCTTGGGCCGAATATCGTTATGGTGCAGGTCGTGGTTTCAAGCACATGACCATGCTGACCATTGGAACCGGTGTTGGTGGCGCGATCATTACCGATGGACACCTGCTTCGTGGTGGTTTCGGAGTTGCCGTGGACGGAAACGGGAATATATATGTGACTGGTATTACACAGGGAGGGATAGATGGCAACACCAATGAAGGTCTTGCTGATATGTTTCTGGCCAAGAAAGCAATGCAAAATCGTGATGTTCTTGGACTTGATTTTTATGATAAAAAT
>JBFYJA010000040.1:0-7082 GCA_041311675.1 Micrococcales bacterium
TTACACAGACGCGCTCGCGGTCGTCGGCAACCCGTCTTCGATTCACAGTTTTGGTCAAGCTGCGCGTCAAATGGTAGAGCAGGCACGCGAGGATATCGCGCTCGCGGTGAACGCAGATCGAAACGAGGTCATCTTTACGTCAGGCGGCACCGAAAGCAACAACTTGGCCATCAAGGGTTTGTACTGGGAGCGAAACAAGGACGCTTCTCGCAAGAAAATCATTTCGGCATACACCGAGCACCACGCAGTCATCGACACCATAGAGTGGCTGGAACAACATGAAGGGGCCGAAGCTGTTTGGGTTCCAGTAAAGAGTGATGGCGAAATCGATTTCGATTGGTACCGAAACTATCTTTCCGAACACCACGATGAAGTTGCTCTTGTAACTTTCATGCTGGCAAACAACGAAACCGGTGTAGTGACGAACCTGAGAAAGTTTTCGGAGGTTGCAGCCGAGTTAGGCATTCCGACACACTCGGATGCGGTAGCAGCATTCGGATATGTACCAGCGGATTTCAAAGAATTGAAGTTATCCACCATGGCTATCTCTGCTCATAAAGTGGGCGGCCCTGTGGGGGTCGGTGCACTTTTAGTTTCTAGAGCAACCAAAATCACCTCACTGATACAGGGAGGTGGCCAAGAGCGCGGCATCAGATCTGGAACTCTGAATGCAGCTGGCACTCAAGCTTTTGCTCTTGCCGCGAAGATTGCCGTTCAAAACATGGACGAACACAATCAGCACACTCGCAAGTTGATCGAGAAAATTCAGAGCTATGTGACTGCAAACATTCCCAACGCGAAGTTCTCAAGGGGTAGTCAGACTGGTCTTGCGCACAACGCACACTTCACCTTCGACGGAGCAAAGTCAGACAGTTTGCTTTTTCTGTTAGATCAGGCTGGCATTGCAGCCTCGGCTGGGTCGGCCTGTCAGGCTGGCGTGGCGAGGCCGAGTCACGTCTTGATTGCCATGGGGCGGACAGAGGCTGAGGCAAGTGGGTCACTCCGATTCACTCTTGGCACCAGCACCACCGAGGCGGAGGTCGACCAGTTGCTGGATATTCTGCCTGGTCTCGTTGCCACCGCCCGCGCTTAAACTTGAACCATGAAGGTTCTAGCGGCAATGTCAGGTGGGGTTGACTCCGCCGTAGCTGCGGCTAGGGCCGTTGAAGCCGGACACGAAGTCGTTGGTGTTCATCTCGCGCTAAGCCGAATGCCTGGCACGCTTCGCACCGGATCGCGCGGCTGCTGCACCATCGAAGACAGCATGGACGCCCAACGCGCAGCCAACAAACTCGGCATCCCGTACTACGTTTGGGATTTCAGCGAGAAGTTTAAAGAAGAAGTCGTTGACGACTTCATCGCTGAGTATCAAGCGGGGCGCACGCCTAATCCATGCATGCGCTGCAATGAGCGCATCAAATTCGCTGCACTTTTGGAAAAGGCACTCTCGCTTGGATTTGATGCTGTTTGCACTGGGCACTACGCAACTATTTTGACCGGCGAAGACGGGGAGCTCGAATTGCATCGTTCGAATGCATATTCAAAAGACCAGAGCTATGTGCTTGGTGTGCTGACGGCCGAAGAACTCAAGCACGCTTATTTTCCTATCGGCGCTAGTGCGTCTAAAGATGACATCCGCAAAGAAGCTGCAGATCGCGGACTAAGCGTCGCAAACAAACCTGACAGCTACGACATCTGCTTTATCCCCGAAGGTGATACACAGGATTGGCTCAACGACAAACTTGGTTCTACGTCTGGAGAGATTGTTGACCGAACCGGAAATGTTCTGGGTCAGCATCCTGGCTCACACGGCTATACAGTGGGCCAGCGCAAAGGTTTAAACATTGGAAAGCCCGCAGCCGATGGTAAACCGCGTTTCGTTTTAGAGATTCGACCAATTACCAACCAAGTTGTGGTCGGGCCACATGATGCGCTTGCAGTCACCGAACTTGCTGGCAGCAGGCTTTCCTGGTGTGGCTCAGCACCGAAGAATCAGTCTGAATGGTTTGCAGCTGAGGTGCAGGTTCGAGCTCATGCCGATCCCGTTGCTTGCCAAGCAGCCGTGATTGAGGGCGAGTTAGTGATGCGCCTTACCGAGCCGCTCATGGGTGTAGCCCCGGGTCAGACCGCGGTACTTTACGTTGGCACCCGAGTGTTGGGTCAGACCACTATTGACCGCACAGTTAGCGCGGTTCCAGTTGAAGCGTGAGCAAGCGGCTAGCCGCATTGCGGAGCTAGTCGACGAGATAAACAAGCACCGTCGCGCTTACTACGAGCGAGACAGCGTCTTAATTTCGGATGCAGAGTACGACGCGCTAATGCGTGAACTAGAAACTCTAGAAGCCGAGCACCCTGAACTTATTACGGGTGATTCACCAACCCAGTCGGTGGGTGGAAGTGCAAGCACAACATTCTCTCCAGTGCAACATCTCGATCGCATGTGGTCGCTCGACAACGTGTTTAGTAAAGAAGAGCTCAAGGCCTGGTTTGAGAAAACCGGACACGGCCCATTTCTTTGCGAATTGAAGATTGATGGTCTCGCCATCAACCTTCGTTATGAAAACGGCAAACTGATTTCTGCTGCCACTCGTGGCGATGGCGTAGTCGGTGAAGACGTTACGGCAAACGTTAAAACAATCAAGGGCATACCGCATCAACTTGAAGGCAAAAACCATCCCGATGTAGTCGAGATCCGCGGCGAGATTTTCTTCGCCGTCGCTGACTTCAATGACCTTAACGCTGGTTTGATTGCTGAAGGCAAAGCGCCCTTTGCAAACCCTCGTAACTCCGCATCAGGATCGCTTCGTCAAAAAGATGCCAAGGTTACTGCGAGCAGGCCATTGCAGATGTTGGTCCACGGCATTGGTGCCTGGCAAGATGCTCCACTGAAAAACCAGAGTGAACTCTATGAGCTGCTTAAGTCTTGGGGATTGCCAACTTCAACGCGTTTCGAAGCCGTCAAAAACTACGAAGACATTGCAAAGTACATCGACAACTTTGAAAAGCATCGTCACGACCTAGAGCACGAAATCGATGGGGTGGTCATCAAGGTGGATGCCTTGAGCGACCAGCAAGAACTGGGCTACACCAGCAGGGCTCCGCGATGGGCAATTGCCTATAAATACGCTCCAGAGCAGGTACACACCAAGCTGGTCGACATCCGCGTCTCGGTCGGCCGTACTGGGCGGGCAACGCCTTATGCAGTGGTCGAACCAGTCAAGGTAGCCGGTTCGGTAGTTGAATTCGCCACTTTGCATAACCAAGATGTAGTCAAAGCCAAGGGCGTACTGATTGGCGACACTATCGTGCTTCGCAAAGCCGGCGATGTCATCCCAGAAATTCTCGGCCCGGTAATCGAGCTTCGCACCGGCAAAGAAAAAGCATTTGTGATGCCTAAACTCTGCCCGGATTGCAACTCACCGCTCGCACCGGCAAGCGAAGGTGATGTCGATCTGCGATGCACCAATAATAAAAACTGTCCTGCTCAATTGCGTGAGCGCATCGCTTACCTTGGTTCGCGTGGAGTGCTAGATATTGAAGCGCTAGGTTATGTCGCGGCAGTCGCATTAACCCAACCGATTGAACCCAAACTCGCACCAATTCAAAGTGAAGCTGACCTCTTCCACTTAACTCTCGAACAACTACTGCCAATTCGTGCAACTGTGGTTGATGCCGATACTGGACTTCCAAAACTCGATGAGAATGGCGAGCCCAAGGTAGTTGACTTCTTCAAGAAGAAAGACGGTACTCCTGCGGAAGTTGCACTGAAGCTTCTGCGTAATCTTGAGGATGCAAAGACAAAGCCACTTTGGCGTTTATTGGTAGCGCTATCGATTCGACACGTTGGCCCGGTTGCCGCACGGTCGCTTTGCGAACACTTCGGTTCGTTCGACGCTATTTTTGCTGCGAGTGAATCTGAGTTGAGTCAGGTGGATGGAGTTGGCGTAACGCTTGCGGCTTCGATTACCGAGTGGATAAGAGTTGATTGGCACCGAGAAATCATCGACGCCTGGAAGCGTGACGGCGTTCAATTGAACATTCCTGGACATGGTGGTCCGGGTGCGAATGTGAAGTCCGACGGAATATTCAGCGGCATGACGATTGTGGCCACCGGATCGCTCAAGACTTTCACCCGTGAGGGTATCGAGGAGGCCATCATCTCAAACGGTGGCAAGGCAGCCGGTTCGGTCTCAAAGAAGACCTCGTTTGTAGTTGCTGGTGAAAATGCCGGTTCCAAGTTGGCGAAGGCTGAAGAGCTCGGTATCGAAGTGATCAACGAGGATGAGTTCCAGCGCAGGTTACAAGGGCTGAAATAGCCCCGAAACCTCCTCGAAACAGGCTGTCGGGTAAACTTTAGAGGTATCAACCCCTCATCTTTGAGAGAGTTCAATGTCTGAAATTACCCCTGACCTAGTGCGACACTTGGCTGGCTTGGCCCGCATCTTGGTGTCTGATGAAGAAGTCGAGCAGTTCACCAAGCAGCTCGGCCTGATTGCCGATTCGGTAGCGACCGTTGGCAAAGCCATCGACGCTGACACTCCGGCCACCAGCCATCCGATTCCAATGGCTAACATCTTCCGCGAGGACGTAGTTGAGCCTTCTCTATCGCAGGCAGAGGCACTGTCAGGCGCACCGGACAGCTATGACGGACGCTTCAAAGTCAACGCAATCTTGGATGAGGAGTAAGCCATGTCTGAACTCATTCGTAAAAATGCATCTGAGCTTGCCGAAATGCTTCGCAATAAAGAAGTGTCATCGGTTGAAGTAACCAAGGCTCACCTTGAGCGCAGTGATGCAGTCGATGGAGCGGTGCACTCATACCTTTATCAGTCACCTGAGGCTGCGCTAATTTCCGCTGCAGAAATCGATCGTCAGCGCGCCGCTGGGGAAAACCTGCACGCACTTGCCGGTGTTCCAATTGCAGTTAAAGACAATTTGGCAACCACCGATGCGCCAACCACTGCAGGTTCAAAAATTCTTGAAGGTTGGGTACCGCCATACGACGCAACCGTCGTGAAGAAATTGCGCGCAGCTGGAATGCCGATTCTTGGAAAGACCAACCTCGACGAATTCGCCATGGGTTCATCGACAGAGTTTTCGGCCTATGGTCCATCACGTAACCCTTGGGACCTAGAAAGAATTCCTGGTGGTTCTGGTGGTGGATCATCTTCTGTTGTAGCTTCATTCCAAGCACCACTGGCAATTGGTTCGGATACCGGTGGATCAATTCGTTTTCCAGCAGCGGTTACTGGAACGGTTGGTACTAAGCCAACCTACGGTGGCGTTTCACGCTACGGAGTAATTGCGCTTGCGTCATCACTCGATCAGGTTGGTCCGGTTGCTCGTAACGTACTGGACACCGCCCTATTGCAGGATGTCATTGCGGGGCACGACAAGCACGACAGCACTTCGCTCCCGGAGTCACTTGGCTCGATGGCAGATGCCGCTCGCAAGCTTGACGTAAAGGGAATGCGAATTGGTGTGATCAAGCAGCTAACCGGCGAAGGCTTCCAAGCGGGCGTAAGTGCTCGTTTCCAGGAGAGCTTGAACCTGCTGCAGGCTGCCGGTGCCGAAATCGTTGAGGTTTCATGCCCAAGTTTTGAGTATGCGATTGCTGCTTACTATTTGATTCTTCCTGCCGAGGCTTCATCTAACTTGGCTAAGTACGACAGCGTTCGTTTTGGAATGCGCGTTGAACCGGGGGAGAACGCCACTATCGAACGCGTAATGGCAGCTACTCGCGAAGCCGGCTTCGGTCCTGAGGTAAAACGTCGAATCATTCTCGGAACTTACGCACTGTCATCTGGTTCTTACGACAAGTTCTACGGAGCTGCTCTCAAGGTTCGTACTTTGATTCAGCGTGACTTCGCCGAGGCATTTAGTAAGGCGGATGTTTTGGTTTCACCAACTGCACCGACCACTGCGTTTAAGTTCGGCGACAAAGTCGACGACCCACTAGCTATGTACCTAAACGACATCGCAACCATCCCGGCGAACCTTGCCGGTATTCCTGGTATGTCATTGCCGAACGGTCTAGCTGATGAAGATGGACTTCCGGTTGGTATTCAGCTACTTGCTCCTGCTCGTGAAGACGCTCGTCTCTATCAGGTTGGTGGCTTCCTAGAGAAGGCACACGAACAAGTTTGGGGTAAGCGAATGATTGATTTTGCTCCTGAGTTGGAGGTGCGTTAGTCATGGCTAAAGCAGAACTAATGAACTACGAAAAGGCACTCGAGCAATTTGAAGTTGTAATCGGACTTGAGGTTCACGTAGAGCTCAACACCAAGACCAAGATGTTTTGCGGTTGCAAGAACGAATTCGGAAACGAACCAAACACCAACGTTTGCCCAATCTGTATCGCACTTCCGGGAGCACTCCCTGCAGTAAACAAAACTGCAGTCGAGTCGAGCATCAAGATCGGCCTGGCTCTAGGTTGCGACATTCAACCAACTGGTCGCTTTGCTCGTAAGAACTACTTCTACCCAGACCTTGCCAAGAACTTCCAGACATCCCAGTACGACGAGCCGATTGCCTTCAACGGATCACTCGATGTTGAGGTGCCTTCTGGTGCAGTGCACAACGTACTCATTGAGCGCGCTCACATGGAAGAAGATGCCGGAAAACTGACCCACATCGGTGGAGCTACCGGCCGCATCCAAGGTGCCGAGTACTCACTGGTTGACTACAACCGTGCCGGTGTTCCTCTAGTTGAAATCGTGACCAAGCCAATCTTTGGTGCTGGTTCAGAGGCTCCAGAGCTCGCAGCGGCTTACGTTCGCTCAATCCGTGAAATCGTGAAGGCGCTTGGAGTATCTGATGCTCGTATGGAGCGCGGAAACGTACGTTGTGACGCTAACGTATCTCTTCGTTTGCACGGTGCAGAGAAACTTGGCACGCGCACCGAAACCAAGAACGTAAACTCACTTCGTTCAATTGAACGTGCTGTGCGTTACGAGATTCAGCGCCAGGCACACATTCTTGCCAACGGTGGAGCCATCACTCAGGAAACTCGTCACTGGCACGAAGATAAAGGTGCAACCAGCGCCGGCCGTCCAAAATCAGACGCCGACGACTACCGTTAC
>JBFYJA010000002.1:0-18328 GCA_041311675.1 Micrococcales bacterium
GCTTGATTTTGTCCGATGAAAAAGACTGCTGCGGCTACAACCAGGGTGAATGGAATGAACCAAACCGCCCAGCGATTTGCCAATCGAACGCTATCTGCCGATTCGGCCGATGCCTGTTTGACCAGGCGAATCAAATTCGAGTAGGTGCTGTAGTCCGATGTGCTGGTTGCAGTTAGCTCGAGAGTGTGCCCGCTGTTAACTACTCCGGAAGAAACTTCTTCACCAACTTCGTGAGCTACCGGATATGGTTCTCCGGTGAGGGCTGACTCATCTAGCACTGCATGGGTCAAAAGTTTTCCATCAATGGGAATTACCTCTCCGGAAAGAACGCGAATTTGATCTCCCAGAGAAATACTTTCGAGCGGGACCGTTTCGAGTTGACCGCCTTGGTTAAGCCGATGTGCGTTTTTCGGGGCACGATCAAGTAAGCTCTTCAATTCCCGATTTGATTTTCCGGTAGCCCAATCTTCTAGTGCTCTGCCACTCGCGAGCATCAAGGCAATAATGGCCGCTGCCAACCATTCCCCAGTGAGCGTTGCAGCAATGATTGCCAAGGCAGCAAGTGAATCGCTGCCGAATTCATTGTGACGCAATGCTCGGTATGTCCAAATCAAGGAGAGCAGAAGTCCTGTCGCTGCACCAGCGAGAAAAAGGTATTCCGAAACTGCAAAACCGAGGATGAGTGCCAAGACGCTGACCAACAGAAACCAATTGCGTTTGACCATTACAGCTTGCATATCTCCAGCCTAGACTCGCATTATGAGCGAAATCGCAATTGAGTTTCTTGGAGCAGCTGGCACTGTAACGGGTAGCCGCTTTTTACTAACTTCGGGCAGCACCAAAGTATTAGTTGACTGCGGTATGTTTCAGGGGCTCAAGGAATTACGTCTCAAAAACTGGAATCCGCTTGGCGTAGATCCAGCCGAGATTGATGCTGTGGTGCTAACCCACGCGCACCTGGATCACTGCGGATACTTGCCAAAGCTGGTCAAAGATGGCTTCTCGGGCAAGGTTCATGCCACCAAATACACCGCGAAACTGGCTGATGTGATTTTGCGCGATTCAGCGCGTATCCAAACTGAAGATGCCGCCTGGGCCGCCAAAAAAGGCTTTTCTAAACACAACCCACCCAAGGCCCTTTATGACGAAAACGATGCACGAAAGGCTATCGCTGCATTTCAAGTGGAGGACTATCTGACCAAGGTAAAGGTGGCTGAGGATACCTTTGTGACGTTCCATCCAGGTGGTCACATTCTTGGGTCTTCGTTTGTCGAGGTTGAATTCTTTGGCAAGCGAATTTTGTTCACCGGCGACTTAGGTCGAAACGAACACCCATTGCTTAAGGCACCGGCAGCAATTCCTGGCGGCAAGTTTGATGTCATCGTTACCGAATCCACATATGGAGACCGTGAACACGAACCAACTACCACCAATTTTGAAGATGCCATAAACCGCACCATTCAGCGCGGTGGTTCAATTTTGATTCCGGCTTTCGCTGTGGACCGAACAGAGGTTATTTTGATTCGCTTGCGCGAATTGGTTGAGCAGGGGAAGATTCCAAATCTGCCAATTTATGCAGACTCGCCGATGGCGCTCAAAGCTTTGGATTTCTATCGCCAAGCAATCAACGAAGCCTCACCTGAAGTACGTGATGACATAGTCGCAATCTGGAAAGACAAAGATCCATTCGATGCCGGCAACTTGCACCAATTACTAACTGTTGATGAATCAAAAACAGTCAATAACCCAACTACTCCTTGCATCATTATTTCAGCGAGTGGAATGGGCACTGGCGGTCGCGTGGTTCATCATTTGCGCGACATGCTGCCAAACCCAAAGCACACTGTGATTCTCGTGGGTTATCAAGCCATTGGTACACGTGGCCGCAGTTTGGCTGATGGGGCTGAAGAAGTAAAAATGCATGGAGAATTTGTACCGGTAAAGGCATCTATTGAACAGGTGCAGTCATTCTCCGTGCATGCCGATGCAGATGAACTAATCGAGTGGCTCAAATCGGCTGAAGAAAAGCCTGGCCGAGTGTTCGTGGTTCATGGCGAGGCTGGCGCTGCCGATGTCTTCAGCGACCGCATTCACAGCCAATTACTGCTTGATAGCAAAGCGCCGAAACTCGGCGAGCGTATCGTGCTGTAAAGCAGTCTCGGCTTACCCTTGACTCATGCGCAAACGTCTTTTGGCTTTATCTGTTGCCGCCCTGATTGTGGCTACTCTGCCTGCCGGTAGCGCATACGCCGTAGACCCGACCCCTAGTCCTTCGCAGTCCCAGTCTCCAACCACGACTCCATCGGCGTCCCCAACTGTCTCACCGACACCGACTCCTACCCCTAATAAGCCAAGGACCTGCAGTATTCGCAAGGCGGCAACGGCAGCAGATCTGGCCTATTTCTATGGCTACGCGGTCAATGCAAAAACCGGTGAGGTTTATCTAAATATTCGCGGTGACACCCAAACGCCGTCAGCTTCGGTTATGAAAGTGGTAACCGCAGCTGCGGCAATAGCAACCTTGCCAACCACCTATCAGGCACAAACTACTGTTTGGTCGGTGCCGAATGAGCCGGGCACAATCGTGCTGGTTGGCGGTGGGGACCACACGTTATCTCGCCTCAACTATCCGTCTTACACAACTTATAAGAAACCGGCAAAACTGAAAGCTCTGGCCGATGCGGTACTTCCTACAATTCCCGCCGGCACAGTAATCAACAAAATCATTTTGGATGCAACATTTTTCGATCAGCCAAGTTGGAACAATGCTTGGAAGGCAAGTGACCGAACCAACGGTTACATCTCGCTAATTACCGGTTTGCAAGTTGACTCCGATCGAGCCAATCCCGATTTGACCGATAAGGCATACAGCGGATACCGAAGTAAGAATCCTGTGCTTTCGGCTGGAAAATATTTCCAGGCTGCGCTGGGTGAGATTGCCAAAAGTGCCACTCTGGTAGAGGCAAAACTTCCGGCTGGTGCGGTGCAAATAACGTCGGCGAATTCGCAGCCAATAACTGTTTGGTTGGATCACGCACTTAAATATTCGGACAATACCGAAACCGAATTTATTGCGAAACACACGTTGAAGTATTTGAACAAAACCACAAGCTTTAGCAACATTCAAAAATCATTTGCAGCAGCGCTTAAGCCTCTAAAAATCGACACTAAAAAATTGGTGATGCTAGACGGTTCAGGTTTGGCACAGGGTAATCGAGTTACCGCAAAGCTGATTACGCAACTTATGGCCAAGTCTGCAGATCCAAATTCTCCCGTAGCCGCCATGTTCAATTACCTGCCAGTTAGCGGAGTATCTGGCACGCTCTCGGCGCGCTTCAACGGTGCCAACAAGGCAGCGAGGGGAGCGGTGCACGCTAAATCTGGCTATATCCCTGGGCTTTACAGCTTGGCCGGAATCGTGATGGCCAAGGACGGAACCCCTATCGCCTTTGCCGGCTTCGCAAGAAGCGAAAGCGGGAAGAAAGTTGGCTATGGAGCGAGAGCAGCGCTCGATACCTCGGCAGCTCGATTCTATGAGTGTGGATCTGGCAGTTACTACTAGTTTTTAGATTTCTTACGACGGGCAGTGACCCAAATTGCGAAGAACACAACCATTGCCACAACAACAATCAAAATGACAATCTCTAGCGCGGTGTTGTTGTTTGTCACAGTTTCGCCGGCAGAAGAGTAGGCAATCGCCTCTGGGTCTTCGATGGATTCAGGCGCAGGTGCAATAAGCAATCTCGGACAGTTATTGATTAAATCCGCATCTATTTCTGCGGTGTTCGAAACCGTGAATTTGTAGCTACCTTCGATTGGATGGCCATCGGCGGAGACTGAACGCCAGCTAACTGTGTATTCGCCGGCATTTGGCAGAGCTGTGCGAGCACTCAGAGTATTTCCCATCGGACTGATACAACCAACTGTTTGTAAGTCACCTGTTGCATTCGCCACAACAATTTCAAATCCGCTGCCATCAGAAGTGTTTAGAACTTCTTCGTTGAAAGTGACATTTAGATCAATGATGCCTGCTTCGACCGAACTTCCCGATTCTGGCTGCACGCTGGTTACATCATCATGTGCCTGAGCTGCTGAACCAAAAAATAGATTTGCAGAAATAACTAATAGGGTCGAAATAATCGCGCTTGCACGTCTCATGTCTTAATTCTATTTGCGTCTAAAATCAAATCGATAGTAAATAAGTCAGGGGTTCGTTTTGGGTAATTTTCCACATTTCAAGCAGGTTGCACTAGGTGCATTGGCTGGAATCGGAACCCTTGCGCTACTTATTGTTGGTTTCACGGTGTCAGGAGTGGCCACCATCAATGTGAACCCTGCGCCTGAAAAGAGCCAAGCCCAGGCTTCGGCTAGTCCGACAACTTCGGTAACCCCAAATGCCACTCGCACCTGTTCGGTGGCTACTCAAGCGGCAGATTCTCGCCTTGGCTCATTTAGTGGAATCGTGATCAACGCAGACACTGACGAGGTGCTTTTCGATCGCAATGGCAACACCCCTGCAGCCACCGCATCGACTCTGAAGTTACTTACCGCTGTAGCTGCACTTAATGTGCTTGGCCCAAACTACCGAGTTGAAACGAAGGTTTACTCTGATTCAGCAGATTCGGGCAGCGTCTATCTAGTTGGTGCCGGTGACCCTACGCTGTCTCGTCTTGCCGCGGGCAAGCAGTCAGTTTACAAAGATGCGCCGAAGTTAGCTGACTTGGCAATCGGCGTTAAAGCTGCACTTGGTGCAACTCCGATCACCAAGATCACTTTGGTTTCGACTGCATTCGCTGGTCCGTCATGGGAATCGAGTTGGGAGCGTAGCGAGCAAACTCAGGGTTACATGTCTGAGGTCACTGCACTTCAGGTTGATGGCGATCGCGCAAACCCAACCGCTGAGACTTCTGCTCGCAGCACGGCTCCGGTGGCAAACGCAGGTAAATGGTTTAAGGCTGCGCTCGGCGCGACTGCAGCAAATGCAACTGTGGTTACTGGTTCGCTTCCAAACGGAGCAACCCAAGTGACTTCTGTGCTTTCTCAACCGATCAGTCAATGGGTGAAGCACATGCTATTGGTCAGCGACAACACTCAGGCAGAATTCCTCGCGCGTCTCGTGTCGCTCAAGCAAGGTTTTGACGGATCATTCGGTTCGTTGAACCAAGCTTTCAAGCGTGCGCTTACCGGTACATCACTCGATTCGAGCAGTTTGGTAATCAAGGACGGCAGCGGACTTTCTAATTACAACGCTGTGCCGCCGGTATACCTAGCCAAGCTTTCCAAACTAATTCTGAATGGCGGTGGCAACTACCAGGTAGTGCTGCAGGGGCTCCCAATCGCTGGTGAGAGCGGCTCTCTGGCCTCGCGATTCAAGGGCGACAATCTCGATGCCTCTGGACACATCATTGCCAAGACCGGCTGGATCAAGAAGGGCTACACCCTTGCCGGAATCATCAATGCAGCCGACGGCACTCACTTGGTGTTTGCGGTCTATGCGCTCGGCAATGTCAAAGATGATGCCAAGCAGGCGATTGATGACTTGGTCACAGCAATGTATCGCTGCGGAAACACACTTTCGAACGATTAGTTATCGCGTTTAGCGCCGTCCGAAGCCACCACGGTGAACGTGTTTGGAGTTGCAAAACCGCGACGGGCAAATTCGGCAATAACCGCTTGACTGATTTCCGCCGTTTTCGATTTTGGAACTAGCGAGATTGCTGCGCCACCAAAACCGCCACCGGTCATTCGAGAACCAATTGCGCCGGCTGACATCGAAGTCTCTACGGCAACATCCAGTTCTTCGATAGATATTTCAAAGTCATCTCGCATCGACGCATGAGACGCCAGCATCAAATCGCCAATTGCTAGTGGTCCTTGTGACTTTAAGGTTTCTACAGTTTTTAGCACTCGAGAGTTTTCAGTGACCACGTGCTTCATGCGGCGGTAGGTAACGTCGTCCAAAATTTCTATTGCCTTTGCTAAATCGCTCTCGTTCAAATCGCGTAGCGACTTAACTTCGAATGCTGCAGCGGCGCGCTCACAGGCTGCTCGGCGTTCCGCGTAACCGCCATCAACCAGACGGTGTGCAACTCGAGTATCGATTACCAGTAGTTCAAGATTGTTTTCGTCGAAACCTAGTGGGACATTTTCAATTTCGAGTGTTCTGCAATCCAAGAAAACAGCGTGATCTACTTTTCCAAAAATCGAAGCAGACTGATCCATGATTCCGGTCGGCGCGCCAACGATTTCATTCTCACCCAGTTGACCGGCACGGGCCAATTGTTTTTTGGTCAGTCCGGCATTCCATAGTTCGTTTAGTGCGGTGCCGACGGCACACTCAATCGCAGCGGAAGATGAGAGCCCGGCACCGACCGGTACATCAGAGCGAATGTGCGCATCAAAGCCGATACCCGGGTTTCCGCTGAGCTGCTGGATGGCCCAAGCAACTCCCAACGGGTATGCCGCCCAGTCATCACGAGGGCGTATTTGGTCGATTGCTACCTCGATAGCCTCGGGCGAGAAGTCACTGGTGACACGGGCGATGCCGTCGATGCGCACGCTGACTTCGGCATAGGTACGACGGTTGATAGCAAATGGCAGTACGAAACCCTCGTTGTAGTCGGTGTGCTCACCAATTAGGTTTACTCGGCCGGGAGCCGACCAAACCTGGATCAAACTAGCGCCTCGCGCAATTGCGCGGCCGTGGTTTCAGGTGGAAAATCTGCGATGAAAGCACCCATCGCAGATTCAGAACCGGCTAGGTATTTGAGCTTGTCGGCAGCGCGTCTAGGCGAAGTGATTTGCAACTGTAGGCGTACGTTCTTACCGGCGTCGATAAGTGGTGCTTGGTGCCATGCAGAAATATACGGGGTTGGCGTTTCGTAAATTTCATCGAGTGCGTGCAACAGCCTGCGGTAAGTTTCGGCAAGTTCATCTTTTTCGTCGCTGGTTAGTTGCGCAAGATTCTGAACGTGACGGTGAGGTAGCAGGTGAATCTCGATTGGCCAGCGTCCGGCAAATGGCACGTAAGCGGTGAAATTTTCAGTCTTGATTAGCTCGCGCGCAGAACCCTGCTCGAACTTCAAAGTGTCAGCAAATAAATCATCGCCGTACTTAGAAATTGAATCGAGCAACTTTGTAGTACGCGGAGTCACAAATGGGTAAGCATAAATTTGACCGTGCGGGTGGTGCAGGGTCACGCCGATATCTTGTCCACGGTTTTCAAAAGGGAAGACCTGCATCACGCCTGGCAAAGTTTGAAGGTGTTCGGTGCGATCGGCTAGAGCCTCGATTACTGTGCGTACTCGATTGGTTGGCATTGCACCGAGTGAGCCTAGGTGTTCGGGGCTGAAAACCACAACCTCACACCGACCGATTGAATCGCGCACTGAACCGAGTTCAAGGTTTGGAACTCTCGAGTATTCGGCATCTGGCGAGGCTAAAAGATTTGGCCCAAAAGACGGGCTCTTGTTTTCGAAGACTGCCACGTCAAAGTTGTCCGGAAGCTCGGAAAGGTTGTCTGCGCTGGTTGGGCAGAGCGGGCACTGATGAGCCGGTGGTAGATGAGCACGACCGTGACGGTGAGCTGCTACCGAAACCCACTCTCCGGTGAGCGAATCGAGGCGCATCTGGGCAACTGCTGGTCGCTCGGCTAATTCTCGGCCATCCGGCTTGCGATCGGCAGGGAGTTTTGAGCCACGATCATCAAAGTAAAAGAGGTCGCGACCGTCGGCCAACTTGGTGTGCAGTTTGGCTATTTCGGTCATTTGCCCAGTTTAGTTGACACGCCGAGAGCGCCAATAGGCTGTGTTTACCTTCCGTTTACCTGAGGTTTATACGGTGAACGAGAAATTAACTGCAAGTTAGACCTCACGCCGGAAAGGCCCAAATGGACCAAATGTTCCTAGTCGTAGCAGCGGTAGTCGCAATCGCGCTGTTCTTCGACTTCACTAACGGATTTCACGACACCGCGAATGCAATGGCAACACCGATTGCAACCGGTGCAATGCGACCACGAGTAGCTGTTGCGCTTGCAGCTGTGATGAACCTCGTCGGCGCATTCCTCGGTACCGCGGTAGCAAAAACTATTTCGACAGGAATGTTTGTCGATGGCACAAATGTTTTGCCACAGATGGTTTTCGCTGGTCTGACCGGAGCAGTCACCTGGAACCTAATTACTTGGTTTCTCGGTTTGCCTTCATCTTCATCACACGCACTGGTCGGTGGTTTGGTTGGTGCCGGTCTTGCTTATACCGGTTTTGGTTCAATCAACTTCGCGAACCTAGTCGAGAAGGTTGCAATCCCAGCGCTGTTTGCTCCGGTAATCGCCGGCATCGCGGCATTGATTGCAACTCGTCTTGCCTACGCGATTACTTATCGCGGTGAAAATGCACACATTCGTACCGGTCGCGGCAAGTACCGCGTTGGTCAGTGGTTCTCATCTTCACTGGTAGCACTTGCACACGGAACCAATGACGGACAAAAGACCATGGGTGTTATCACTCTCGGTTTGATCGCCGGTGGATTTGTCACCAAAGATGCAGGAATTCCTCTCTGGGTAATGATCTCTGCAGCGCTAGCAATCGCAGCGGGCACATACGCTGGTGGTTGGCGCATTATCAAGACCATGGGGTCAGGTTTGGCTGAGATTAAGCCGGCACAGGGTTTTGCGGCTGAAGCATCAACCGGTTCTGCAATCTTGGCTTCGTCACTTTTCGGTTTTGCACTATCAACCACTCAGGTTGCCTCTGGTTCGGTCATCGGTGCCGGCCTTGGCCGCAAGGGCGGGGCAGTGCGCTGGAGCAAGGCTGGCCAGATTGTGCTTGCCTGGTTCTTCACCCTTCCTGCATCGGCAGCGGTCGGAGCAATCTCGGCTTACCTTACTCACCTTGGTACCGCTGGCATCATTGCAGATGCAATTTTGATGACTGCTGTTTCGATTGCAATTTTCCAGATATCACGTCGTAACAAGGTAAATCACAAGAACGTGCGAAGCGAAGTTGAAGTAGCTGCAAAGTCGGTTAAGTCACCTCGTCAGGTTCGAGAAGAAACTAAGGCTGCCGCTAAGGCCGCTGCAAAGTCTGCCAAGAAGGGCGGTAAGAAGTAATGAACATCGACTGGACTAAGTTCTACGAAGTTGCACTTGGAGCAATTGGATTCACAGCAGTAGTTGTTGCTGTTTACTCGCTGGGTGTACGCCTCTTGACTAATGCTCAGCATGTAGCTCCTGCTGCGGCGAAGGGTGATGCTCAGGCAGCTCGAAGCGAGCTTTACAACCGAGTTGCTGCATACGCCTGCTTCGCAGTTGCTTTTGTAGCGCTTGCCTACGGCGTATTTCTAATGTTCGACAAGATGTATAACTCGAAGTAACTAAAGCCCCAAAGCTTTAGCTTCTTCACGTAGTTCATCTCTGACTCGCGGGTGCGCAGCCTCTTCAATGAGGTTGCGCGCTTGCTGTTTTTGGCTGTGTCCAAAAATATCGGCAACACCGTTTTCGGTGACTACGTAGCTGTGCTGGAAACTCGTAACGTTCTCGGTCAATCGCGGCACGATGGTACTGACATTGGCCTTCGGGTGCCAGGACTGCAGTGCCATGAAAGATGCCCCACCTATGGCATGCATTGCGCCAACAATGAAGTCAGTTGAGCCGCCCCAGCCAGAGTAGATCTTGCCGTTCACGTGGCTGGCATTGGCCTGGTCATAAAGGTCAATCTGTAATGCGGAATTGATGCTGGTCATTAGGCTCTGCTTGGCGATCAAGCCAGGGTCATTGGTTTTTTCGGTTCGCAGCATCTGGACCTGCTGGTTCTTATCAAGCCAGCGATAGAGCTCGCGTGAGCCAAAAATAAAGGAAGCCGTAATCGGATTGCGAGTGTCTAGTACTCCGCGCTTTGAAAGGTCCAAGACTCCGTCAGAAAACATTTCGGTCCAAATTTTGATGCCCTGGTGGCTTTGTAAACCCTTGAGCACCGCATTTGGAATCGATCCAATTCCAAGTTGCAAAGTCGCGCCATCAGAAATCATCGAGGCAATTCGTTTACCGATAACTTCTGTTGCTTCGCTTAGTTCGCGACTCGGGCTTTCCGCCAGTGGCTCATCCACTTCGACCAGATAGTCGATTTGAGATTCATCAATTTCTGAATCACCAAATGTGTACGGCATGTTGGGGTTTGCTTGTGCAATTACGAGGCCACCATTACTTCGTGCAGCTTCGATTGCTGCGGGCAGAATGTTTACCTCGGTACCAAGGCTGACTTTATTATGCTCAAGTCGGGAAGTATGGAGTAGGACCACGTCTGGAATGTAGTGATCACGGAAAAGCACTGGGACCAAACTCAGGCGTGACGGTATGTATTCGAGTCGATTACTCCCACGCATTCCAGTACCTACGAATGCACTTTCAAAAGTAATGCCCTCGCGGTCTGGAATGCCGGGTTGAGCATTCAGCATGTGAAGTCGGAATGTCGGTACGGATTTATCGATGACACTTAACAAAGTATTTGGAGCTGCAAAGTTACCCGATGCCACCACTCGAGGATTGTTGGGGAGGTTGGCCAGCAGATCTGCTAGTTGGCCCTCATTGATTTTGCGCATTTGTCCCTCCACCCAAAGCCTAACTTTGCGCCAATGTGACAGTGTAATGTGATGAATGTGAGCGCTCTCAACATCATCACTCGTCAGGTCAAAGTAAACAAGGACCTCGAGCACGTTGCGTCTTTTATGACCGGCGCTTCGCAGTTGGGCTCGTGGCTCAGCCCTGTGAAAAGTGTCGATCCAGTGCTCGCTGGCCGAATCGAATTTCGAGCCGAAGCAGGCTTCGAGCACGGGGCCACTTATCAACTGCTTGACCTTCCGAAGCAGGTAATTATTCAGTCGGACAAGTTTGGCCTGATTGATGTGAAATTTGAAGAAGCCAACGGAAAAACGATTGTTAATTTCAAGTTTTCTAAAGCTGACGATGATGACTACGAGAAAATAATCGCAGATACCGTTACGCGATTTATAGCGATGGTGAATTACTAATGGCTACTAAAAAGGCAAATATCTATGACGTTGCAAAGTTAGCTGGCGTCTCTCATCAAACCGTTTCTCGTGTGATGAATAATCATTCCAGCATTCGTCCGAGCACCAAAGAGCGTGTGCTCAAGGCGATGAAGGAACTTGACTACCAGCCGAATCTTGCGGCACGCTCGCTGGTGACCACCAAGTCGAACATGCTCGCGTTCCTAATTGCAGACACGGTTTTGTATGGCCCAGTTGGCATGAACAACGCCATGGAGCGACAGGCTCGGCAAAATGGTTATCTGGTGGTAACCCTTTCAGTAATTCCTGGCAATCAAGAATCTCTCACCGAGGCGTTAACAAGTTTGCGTATCTTGCAAATCGAAGGTTTAGTTACCATCGCGCTCCCACCAGAAAGCGTGAAAGCAGCAACCGAGTACTTCCCGGATATTCCGATGGTCTCACTCGACACCTACGACATTGGCAACGCTCACTCTGTAGGCATCGACAACTTCGAAGGTGGTTACATAGCAACAAAACACCTACTTGATTTGGGTCACAAGAAAATTCTGCACGTTGCCGGTCAAGTGGACTCATTCGAGGCGGAGTCTCGTCGACGCGGTTACGAAAAGGCGATGGGTGAACTGAAACTTAAGCCAGAGGTGATTCAGGGGGACTGGACAGCCGATACGGGACTAAAAGTTGGTGTCGACTTGAATCTTGGAGTTGGCGGTTACACCGCGATCTTCGCGGCAAACGATTACCTAGCGCTTGGATTAATGAAGGCCCTGCGACTTCGCGGCATTCAGGTGCCTGGCGACATTAGCTTGATTGGTTTCGATGACATCCCGGAGGCCACTTATCTAACTCCGGCGCTCACAACAATGCGACAGGACTTTAAGGGCCTAGGCGAGACGGCCATGGGTAATCTGCTCGCCGAACTGACCGGCAACGAGCCTCCGATGCAACAGCGTTTGGTGCCTGAGATTATTGTTCGCGAATCAACTAGCCCGCTGAACTAGCGTTTGAACGGGCAATGGCGGCAGGCCATCGCACAACACTTACCCTGCTCGGCCAGTCTCTTGGCGTTGAAGACAAAATCACCGGTCTCCGGATCCTTGTAACCTTCTTGGCCCAGTGCCATGGAGAGCTCATGCTGCTCAAGAATCTGCTCGTAATTGGGGTTCGACTCATTTAGGCGATCAGGGTGAGGCACCGTGAGCGCGCGTGGCAAAGTTCGTGGAGTCGAAGGCATAGGAGTGCCAGATTATTGGCGTGGCTGCGCAATTTATGGTTGCCACACCGATATTCCGTTCAGCGGAAGTTGCTCATACTATTGAGGAATGGCGGTTGAATTACAAAAATCGGTGACCGGGCGTGCGTTCTCAGTGCTCGACACCTTTGACGCGAATCACCGCCGTCAAACACTGGCTCAAATAGCACGTCGCTCAAAATTGCCGCTGACTACGGTTCATCGATTGGTGCATGAATTGGTGGCACAGGGTGCGCTTAATCGCAGTACCGACGGCGCATATGAAATCGGTAGGAAAATTTGGAGTCTGGGAATACTCGCTTCGCTACATTCTGATCTTCGCGAAATCGCATTGCCTTATATGGAAGATCTTTATCAACTTGGAAATGATGCGGTGCAAATTGGATTGCTCGATGGTTTCCGTTGTCTCATTGTCGAGCGCATCGCAGGGTCTCGTACGCTCTCAGTAATTTCAAAACCTGGCGCTAGGTTGCCGCTGCACGCATCCGGTGTCGGCAAAGTTTTACTTGCCTATGGCTCCAAAGAATTGCAACAAGGTGTTCTCGATTCGCTCGATCGATACACCGACAAAACCATCACCGATGCAGCCGAGCTCAAAAAGCAACTCAAGAAAATCAAAGACCTCGGCTACGCACACTCAGAAGAAGAGCTAGCCGTTGGCGCCAGAACTTTGGCTGCCCCGATTTATGGCTCAGGAAACAAAGTTGTTGCCGCACTTGGAATTGTGACCCCGGTGGATAACAGAGACATCATGAGAATTGCACCGCTATTGGTCGCATCTGCAAATGCGCTGTCGAAGAAGTTGATTGCCGCTGGCATCAGCGACCTCTCAAAGCTGGTCTAAATTTAGCCTTCCGCTGAGTGGAAGGATTCCTGCTTTGGCTGGCTGAATTGGTGTTTTCTTGGAACTATGAAAACTCAGGTAGCCATCATCGGAGCTGGCCCTTCAGGCCTATTGCTCAACCGTTATTTAGCCAAGCACGGCATCGAATCAGTCGTGATCGAAGACCGTTCTCGCGAGTATGTCGAAGCTCGTATTCGTGCCGGATTGTTGGAGACCCAGGCCGTAAAACTCATGGAAGAACTGGGTGTTGCCGATCGCCTCTATAAAGAAGGCATGGAACACAACGGCATTTATCTGCAGGTGCCGGGTGAACGCCACCACATCGACTTCAAAGAGCTAATCGGTTACACGGTGTGGGTCTACGGCCAAACCGAGATTCAAAAAGACTTGGATGCCGCTTGCGACAAAGCTGGCCAAGAAATCCACTATGAAGTTTCCGATGTTGAACTTCACGACATCGACTCAGATAACCCTTCGGTTACCTTTGTCGACAAAGATGGCAACGCGCAGAAAATCGAATGCGCGGTTATCGCGGGCTGCGACGGATTCTGGGGTCCTTCTCGTAAGGCAATTCCGGGTGTTGAGGTTGGTTCATTCGAACGCGTTTATCCATACAGCTGGTTGGGTGTTATGGCCAACGTTGCTCCATCAACCGACGAACTTATTTATGCCTGGCATCCAGATGGTTTTGCAATGCACTCAATGCGATCAGACAAGGTAAGCCGTTTGTACTTGCAGGTTGACCCAAGTGATGACATCGCAAACTGGTCAGACGATCGAATCTGGGAGGCGCTCGCCAAGCGCATGGAGCTAACTGGATGGGAACTGAAGACCGGCGAGATCACCGAGAAGAACATTCTTGCGATGCGCTCGTTTGTTTCTGGAAAACTTTCACACGGTAAGTTGTTCCTTGTCGGCGACGCTGGTCACACAGTGCCACCAACCGGGGCAAAGGGGCTGAACGCAGCGGCAAATGACGTGCGATTCCTTGGTGAGGGTTTGGTCGACTACTTCAACAAGAAAGATGCCACCCTGCTCAATCGTTACAGCGAGCGTGCCAAGGAAACCATTTGGCGCGTGACACACTTCTCTTGGTGGATGACAACTATGTTGCACACCAGCGGAAACGAATTCGACAACCAATTGCAGTTGTCACAGTTGAAGCACCTGTTTAAAAACAAGGCTCTGCAGACTAACCTTGCAGAGAACTACGTAGGAATTCGTTAGGAAGAAAATGCCAAGAGTAGTTCGCGGAACCCCTCGCACCGACCTCGCCATTGTTGATGGACTAGCCGAGCTTGGCGTTGCCACAGTCCACGAGGCCCAGGGGCGTATCGGACTGCTAGATCACCGACTTCGGCCAATCTTTCCAGCCAAGATTGCTGGAAATGCGCTGACCTGCACAGTGGCACCTGGGGACAACTGGACCATTCACGTGGCGGTTGAGCAGGCTCAGCCTGGCGACATCCTGGTGGTTACCCCGACCAGCCCTTGTGACGACGGTTATGTTGGAGACCTACTTGCCGAGAGCCTGATGGCTCACGGTGTACGCGGCCTAGTAATCGACGCCGGGGTTCGTGACGTTGCGACCCTCACCGAAATGGGATTCCCAGTTTGGCCAAAAGTGATTGCATCACAGGGCACCGTGAAAGAGACTCCTGGCGATGTGCAGGTTCCAATCGTGATTGCTAACCAAGCGGTGCGGCCAGGTGACGTAATTGTTGCCGACGTCGATGGTGTGGTTGTGGTTCGTCGCGAAGACGCGGCAAAGGTTCTTGAAAAAGCGCAGGCTCGCGAAGCTAACGAAACCGCGAAGCGCGCGCGACTTGCAGCTGGTGAGCTTGGTCTAGATATTTACAACATGCGTGATGCTTTGAAGGCCAAGGGTTTGGTTTACGAGGACTATCAGGAATGACCAACACCCAAGTTTCGATTCCATGTTCGGTGATGCGTGGTGGCACATCGAAGGGGCTTTACTTTTTAGCCTCTGATTTGCCAACCGAAATTGCTGCTCGCGATCGATTCTTATTGGCGGCGATGGGCTCGCCTGATGTTCGCGAAATTGACGGCATGGGTGGCGGGCATCCGCTTACATCGAAGGTTGCGGTAGTTAGTAAATCTGAGCGACCTGGCATCGATGTTGACTACTTGTTTTTGCAAGTTTGGCCTGATCGCGCAGAAGTAAGTGATCAACAAAACTGCGGCAACATCCTCGCCGGAGTTGGGCCGTTTGCAATCGAGCGGGGTTTGGTTTCTGCCAACGGAGATTTAACTCCGGTAAGTATCTACATGGTCAACACCGATTCAAAGGCGACAGCTTTTGTTGAGACTCCAAACGGCTTGGTGAATTACGTCGGCGATGCTCGCATCGATGGTGTGCCTGGCACTCACGCACCAATAAATATCAACTTTGAAGATGTCGCAGGATCGAGCTGCGGCTCGCTGCTACCGACCGGAAATGCGGTTGACGTGGTCAACGGAGTTGAGGTGACCTGCATCGACAACGGTATGCCGGTGGTTTGCCTAAACGCTAGCGACTTTGGCATCACCGGATACGAGACGCCTGCCGAGCTAGAGGCCAATCAGGAACTGCGCGACCGCGTGGAGGTCATCCGCCTAGCGGTGGGTGAGCGCATGAACCTCGGTGACGTTACCAACAAAACCGTGCCAAAAATGTCGCTGCTGTCACCGGCCAAGGATGGCGGCCTGATCAACACCCGCACCTTTATTCCGCACCGCGCCCACGACGCCATTGGAGTGCTTGGTGCGGTCTCGGTGGCTACCGCCTGCATGCTCAAGGGGAGCGTTGCTGCCAAGATTGCCGGACTAAACGAAATCGCCGACTCACTCAACATCGAAGTGGAACATCCGACAGGATTCTTCACCGTGCAGATGGCAGTTGACCAAAGTGGCAGCGAATTGAAAATCACGAAGTCGGCACTGCTTCGTACCGCCCGTCTTTTGATGAGCGGAAATATTTTTGTACCAAAATCAGCCTGGGAGAACTAATGATTATCGACTGTCACGGCCACTACACCACGGTTCCGGAGCCGCACAACCAGTGGCGAGTTGATCAGTTAGCTGCTTTCAAAGCTGGTCAACCTTCTCCTGAGTATCCAGAGATTTCTGACGACGTGGTTCGTGCTTCAATCGTTGACAATCAGCTCAAGCTAATCAACGAACGCGGTAGCGACCTCACTATTTTTTCTCCGCGTGCATCACACATGGGTCACCACGAAGGTGATCAGCGAATCAGTAAAGAGTGGACAGTTCACTGCAACAACATGATTAAGCGTGTTGTTGACATGTTCCCGGATAAGTTCGTTGGAGTCTGTCAGTTGCCGCAGTCACCAGGTGCAGACCTCACCGAGAGCATTGCAGAACTCGAGCGTTGCGTGAACGAACTCGGTTTCATCGGTTGCAACTTGAACCCAGATCCGAGCGGTGGAAAATGGGAGACTGTTCCACTAACCGACAAATACTGGTATCCGCTCTACGAAAAGATGGTGGAGCTTGATGTGCCTGCGATGATTCACGTCTCGGCATCTTGTAACCCAAACTTTCACGCGACCGGTGCTCACTATATGAACGCAGACACCACCGCATTCATGCAGTTGATTCAGGGTGACCTATTCAAAGACTTTCCAACTTTGCGTTTGATAATCCCTCACGGCGGTGGAGCGGTGCCTTATCACTGGGGTCGTTACCGAGGCCTGGCAGATATGCTCAAGCAGCCGAGCCTTGATGGTCACCTAATGAAGAACGTTTTCTTCGACACCTGCGTTTACCACCAGCCGGGAATTGATCTCTTGGTTGAGGTAATCGACAACAAGAACATCCTGTTTGGATCAGAGATGATCGGCGCTGTTCGCGGAATCGACCCAACCACTGGCAACTACTTCGACGACACCAAGCGTTACATAGATGCTGCCAAGATCAGCGATGCCGAAAAGCACAGCATTTTTGAGTCAAACACCCGCGCGGTCTTCCCACGCCTCGACGCACAACTCAAGGTGCGTGGCTAATGGGCGAGAAATTTACAAAGGACGCTGACTGGCTTGACTGGTGCGCAGATCCAACCAAGCCAAGCTTTCAGGTTCCGGCCGGAGCGGTAGACGCCCACTGTCACGTGTTTGGGCCTGGCGCCATTTTCCCGTTCGCACCTGAGCGTAAGTACACCCCATGCGATGCCAGCTGGGAGCAACTCTTTGCTCTACGTGACTTCCTAGGCTTCGAAAAGAACGTCGTGGTTCAAGCCACCTGCCACGGTGCCGACAACTCTGCCCTGCTCGATGTGCTTGCTCGCTCAAACGACAAAGCTCGCGGTGTAGTTACTGTGAAGTCAGACATCGAGATGGTAGAGCTTGAGCGTATGCACGCTCTAGGAGTTCGCGGCGTTCGCTTCAATTACGTGAAGCGTTTGGTCGATCCAAAGCCGGATGATTACTACCGCGGAATCATCGAAAAGATTAGGCGTCTCGGTTGGCACGTAGTGCTCTACTTCGAACCAGCTGACCTCAAAGAGAAGTGGGACTTCTTCACCAGCCTCGGTGTACCTGTGGTTATCGACCACATGGGTCGCCCCGATGTAACCAAGACACTGGATAATCCTGATTTCGAATTATTTTTGAAATTCATGCGCGAAAACGATGTTTGGGCAAAAGTAAGTTGCCCAGATCGACTTACCGTTTCTGGTTCACCGCTTTACTCAGACGTGGTTCCTTTCGCTAAAGCCGTGGTTGAAGAATTTTCAGATCGCGTACTTTGGGGTACCGACTGGCCACATCCGAACATGAAAAAAGAAATGCCCGATGACGGAATCTTGGTTGATTACGTTCCATCAATTGCCACCACCCCGGAACTTCAGAAGAAGCTTCTGGTCACCAACCCAAACAACCTCTACTGGAGCTAATCATGAAACCTGATTTCGAGCAGTACAAGGACATCCCAGGCACAACTATCTTCACGATTGAATTGGCACGTAAGGGGTTCTGGCTAAACCAGTTCTGCATGAGTCTTCGCAAGGCAGAAAACCGCGAGCGTTTCTTGGCCGACAACCGCAAGTACCTGGATGAGTGGGATATGACCGAGGAGCAGAAGCAAGCAGTAATCGATCGCGACTTCCAGAAGATGCTTGACCTCGGTGGAAACGTATATTTCTTGTCAAAGATTTTTGCGTCTGAGGGGCTTTCATACGTACAGGCGGTCAG
>JBFYJA010000041.1:0-6889 GCA_041311675.1 Micrococcales bacterium
CTTCAGGTCAGTCTTCACTTGATCGGCCATGACCGCAACGGTCTGAGCGAAATCTAAATCAGAGGAATCTACGAGCGTGACTCCTGGAGCTGCCTCGGTAAAGTTCACAACCTTTGAATCCGATGCATCACGCTTAGTGACTTGCGCGTGAATGTTTTCTACCTCAGTTAATTCTTTTGAGCGGCGAGCGAGTCGTACCTCTTCAGAGGCAGTGAGCAAAATTCTGCTTTGAGCCTCTGGGTAAACCACTGTAGTGATGTCTCGACCCTCAATTACGATGCCCGCTTTGGCACAACGATCGGCGAGCTCGTGAGTTTTGCGTTTCATGAAGCTGCGCACAGCCGGTACTTGCGCAACAGCACTCACAGCTTCTGAAACCTCAGCCATTCGAATCGCTTCAGTGACATCGTGGCTTCCAACTTTTACCCAGAAATCATCCGGATTAGTCGAAATTTCATAATCGAAGCTTGCTTCAAAATCACCAGATTCAAGTTCGGACATATCCAATCCTTGAAGTACCAGCCAAGCGAGTGCTCGATATGCTGCACCAGTATCCAGATAGCCAAAATCAAATTCGCGAGCAAGTTGTTTGCTCACGCTTGACTTGCCCGAGCCAGCTGGCCCGTCAATTGCAACTATTTGTTTAGACATTAACTAACCAGCCTCCAGCCACGACTGATTAATTCCGCAGAGAGTTTTTCTGCAGCAGTTGGTAGGACGAAGACTTCAGCCAAACCGATTTGATTGCTTGGAGAGTGTTCTAGCTTCAACTCTTCGAGGTTTACCCCGATGTCCCCAACTTCGTAAAGCAACCTAGCCAGCTCTCCCGGCTTGTCGTCAACGATTACGGTTACCACCGCGTATTCCGTAGCCTTGGCGCCATGCTTACCAGGAAGCATTGCAGCACCGAGGTTTCCGTTTTCAAGCATCGCAAGCAAAGCAGCCTGCCCGGACTCTGAGGAAACATTGCGCATCGCTTCGATGAGCTGATCCAGGTTTCTGTCTAACTTCTCGAGCAGTTCGAGCACCTCTGTGGAGTTAGCCGTAAGGATTTGTACCCACAGGCTCGGATCGCTTGAAGCAATTCGAATTGTGTCTCTGATTCCTTGGCCGGCAAGCGCTACGTCTTCTGGCGCCGCCCCGATTAGTTGGGCGGCAGTCAAACTCGCCACAACCTGAGGCAGATGTGAAACCAGCGCAACCGCACGATCATGTTCCTCGGCAGTTACTTTGACTGGCGAAGCACCAAGTTCGATAGCCAAATTTTCAACCTGTGTTATCGCTGCAGGTTCACTAGACGAGGTTGGAGAAATAACCCATGGACGACCGATAAACAAATCTGCTCGTCCGGCAATCGCCCCACTTCGTTCGCGTCCAGCCATCGGATGCGATCCTACATAACGGGATAAATCTGCACCAGATTCCGCAAGCAAATCCAGAATTTGTTTCTTAACGCTTGCTACATCAGTAACGATTGCTTGCGGGTTCCTGCGCAATTCTTCAATGACAATCTCACTGGTTAACTCTGGTGGCACACAAACGACGACCAACATCGGCAAGTCACCAGTGGCTTCGGCACGACCAGCTCCATATGAAATTGCTAGCGACTCCGCCGACTGCGCAGAGTCAGAAATGATGACGTCTACACCGTTCTTAGTTAATGCCAAGCCAATGCTGGTGCCAAGCAGTCCCGCACCTACAATTCGGATACTGCCGGAGATTCGAGAATTCACTGAGCTAGATCCTGACGTAGTGCGGTAGCGCCGCGCAGGTAAACATGCTGTACCTCGGCCCGCTGCTGTGGGATGTCCGCGTAAACCATGATTCGAATTACTCGAGGAAGCGCGTGTGCCACATTCATTTCCACGAAACACATAAGCGGAACGTCACCGAGACCAAGTTCTCGGGCACCAACCGCCGGAAATTCACTCGTTATATCTGGAGTGGCAGTGAAAAGAATTGAAATAAGCGAGGAATTGTCAATGTTATTGGCGTGGAGAACTTTGGAAAGAAGTTCCGCTGTGGATTTCAGTAGGTGCTCGCGCTCATCAACATCTAGTTGAATGGCGCCTCTTATGGCTCTAATTGCCATGACCTACCGCCTTTTTGGTTTGGAGTCCCTGTTTCGTGGCTCGGACACATTGCCCTCCGCGGCTTTAAGCAGCGCGCCAACCTCCAGTTTACTAAGTTCCCTTATTTTCCCAACCTTGAGAGGGCCAAGCTGAATGGTGCCAAATTGCTTGCGAACCAGGCCAACTACCGGGTGCCCGAGGTGGTCAAACATTCTTCGCACAATACGGTTGCGCCCAGAGTGCAAAACCAACTCGATCAGACTCTCATCAAGTGCCGTTTGCACCAACTTGGCCTTATCTGCCTTGATAAAGCCATCTTCTAATTCAAACCCGCTTAGCAGCTTGTGAATGATGCTTGTATCCACCTGACCCTGCACCCGTGCAAGGTATGTCTTAGTCACTCCAAACTTTGGGTGCGCCAATTTATGTGCCAATTCACCATCATTTGTCATGATGATTAGCCCGCTAGTCTCCGCATCCAAGCGACCAACGTTGTATACGCGGTCATATCCGATTACAAATTGTGAGAGATCCGGTCGTCCATTTTCATCAGCCATTGTGCTCACCACGCCAGTTGGCTTGTTCAAGGCCAAGTAAACGCGAGACGCATCGAGCTGGATTGGTGTTCCGTTGACCATAACTCTGTCGACTTCTGGATTGATGCGGGTGCCAAGTTCAGTCACTCGCTTGCCGTTGACCACGACCTTGCCTTGGCTGATTAGGTCTTCGCAAACGCGGCGTGAAGCTACACCCGCAGCTGCCAAAACTTTTTGGAGGCGTACTCCTTCGGAATTAGAGCTCTGCATCGAAATTGGTGCTTGCGTCAGGTAAGTAAGGACTAATTAGCGGAAGTTCTTCGAGACTATTGATACCGAGCAGCTCGAGAAGAAGCGGTGTAGTTCCGTAGTTGATCGCGCCTGTTTCGCTGTCAGTGTATAACTCTGAGATAAGCCCGCGGCTGAGCAAGGTCTTTACTACCGAGTCAACATTCACTGCACGAATTGAAGCAACCTGACCACGCGAAATCGGCTGCTTATACGCAATTACTGCGAGAGTCTCGAGTGCAGCCTGGGATAACTTGGTTGGATTCTCATTCGCGATAAACATTCGCACTGCCCAGTCGTAGTCTTGGCGAACGTAAATTCTCCAACCTCCACCAATTTCGCGAAGTTCAAACCCACGGGTGCGTGAACCGTTGGCCCCGTTGTAATCTGCCTGAAGCGCCAAGACCGCGTCGCGAACCTCATTAACCGGACGCTCAAGCGCAGTTGCCAAAGCCACGAGTGATAGCGGCACGTCTGTCACAATCAGAATGGCTTCTACGGCTGACTCAAGGTCATCTTCCACAACCTTGGTCTCAACCACAGTTTCGACCAAGTCATCCAATTCGTTAACTTCGAAATCGTCATTACTCATAATCTGCTCCTAAAGCCGCTAGCTGTTCGTCGTCAAAGTTATTTCCGCGCCAACTGATCAACAAGTCTCCAAGCGGACTCTCCTGCTCAAATCCAATTGCGTTGTATCGATATAACTCAAGCACGGCCAGGAAGCGGGCAACCACTACAGCCCTGTCACTCACAGATGCGATGACATCACGGAAAGTCACCTTTGGTGACCGGCGAAGTATCGAAATAACTTCAGCAGCTTGTTCCCTGATGCTTACTCGTGGAGCATGCAAGTGAGTCAAACCAACGTTTGGAATCAACTTAGGAGTTAGAACTTCTTCGGCTAATCTCGAGAACTCATCCAGCGACATAGTCCAGTTGAGTTCTGGCTTCTGATCGCGGAAGCGCTCCTCAACCTGTACCTCACGAGGAGTGCGGCCAAGTTCAGCAGCGAATGAGTCGGCAAACCAAGCGGAAACATCCTTGAATGCTCGATATTGGAGCAAACGCGCAAACAGGAGATCGCGTGCTTCAAGCAGTGCAACATCTTCGGCATCAACCACTTCGCCCTTAGGCAGCAAACCTGCAATCTTTAGGTCAAGAAGTGTTGCTGCAATTACTAGAAACTCGGTGGCCTGCTCAAGTTCTTGCGCTTCGTCTAATGTCTTCAAGTAGCTGATGAATTCGTCTGTTACCTTGCTCAAAGCAACTTCCGTGATGTCCATCTCATGCTTGGAAATAAGAGATAGCAGAAGGTCGAACGGGCCGTCGAAGTTACCAATATTGAGAGCAAAGCCAGCACTGCGATCGGCGCCATCAATCAGCTCAGATTTAAGGGGCGCAGCCACGACTTACTAACTCTCTAGCAACCGAGCGATAAGCCTCGGCTGCATCAGAACTGGCGGCGTACGCCGTGATGGGCAATTGTGCAGCGGTTGCATCTTTGAACTTCACCGTGCGATTGATTTGAGTTTTGAATACCTGATCGCCAAAAGCTTCATATAGGCGGTCAAATACTTCTTTTGCATGCAGAGTCTTGTCGTGCATTGTCACAATAATTCCATCTAGTTTGATAGCGGGGTTTAGGCGATCCTGCACTTTGTGCACATGCTCGATAAGCAAGGCAACACCACGCAGTGCAAAGAAATCGGGTGCCATCGGAATTAGAACTCCGTGAGCCGCAGTCAAAGCATTTACAGTAAGTAAGCCAAGCGAAGGTTGGCAGTCAATGATTATGACGTCATACTCGTTCGAAACCTTACGCAAGATGTTGGCGAGGATACTCTCGCGCGCAACTTCGTTCACAAGTTCAATTTCTGCCGCTGATAAATCGATATTGGCTGGCATCAAATCTAGATTCTTGATTGGCGACTGGCGAATTACCTCATGTGGGTCTTTGATGGTGCCTTTGAGTAAGTCATAAACAGTTGGAATCTCACCCGGCACGGCCAGTACGCCGAGGTGGGTACTGAGCGCACCCTGCGGGTCAAAGTCGATTGCCAGAACCTTGCGACCATAATCCGCGAGCGCGGCTGCCATATTTACTGCGGTTGTGGTCTTACCAACCCCACCTTTTTGATTACACATCGCGATAATGCGAGCGGGTCCGTGGTTGGTTAGTTTCTTGGGAGTTGGAAAACGAGTGTCAGTTGACGCCTTTTTTGAAGTCACTTCATTCCTCCCGAATATAGTTTCGGGTCTAGCCTACCCGCCCTCGATGAGCCCTATTTCCGCGCCCTAGGGTGAGCTTCGGAGTAAACCTCTCGCAGGCGGTCGACTGTTACCAAAGTGTAAATCTGGGTGGTTGCCACCGAGGAATGTCCAAGTAATTCCTGAACCACACGGACATCTGCCCCACCCTCAAGCAGGTGGGTGGCAAAGGAGTGGCGCATCGTGTGGGGCGATACTTCCACACCTAGGTCTGCTTCCGCTGCGGCATCGGCAATGATTTGCCAGGCGCTTTGTCGACTAAGCCTCCCCCCGCGCTGATTCAGGAAAAGGGCTGGCGTACCCTTGCCCAAACTGACCAATCCTGGCCTAGTTCTCACCAAATAGGCCTGTAATGCCCGCTGGGCGAAGCTTCCCACCGGGACAATTCTCTCTTTGGACCCCTTGCCGAACAGGCGAACCAGAGTTGGGTCCACCAAGTCATCCAGGTCAAGGTTGACGATTTCACTAACTCGAGCACCCGTGGCGTAAAGCAGTTCGAGCAGTGCACGATCACGGACACGTATAGATGCAACCGCATCGGCCGAGTCCGGGTCTGGCCCTGAAGCAGAGAGCAAGGCCTCTACCTGTTCGACCGTGATGGCCTTAGGTAACCGGCGAGCTGCTTTGGGAGGTTTTACATTGGAGGCCACGTCTTGGGTGAGGTGGTTTTCCTGGAGTAAATACTTGTGCAAGCCCCTTACTGCCGCCAATGTTCTGGCTATTGAGCTCGAAACTAGCCCTCGCTTAAGTGACAGCGATTGCGCAAAATCGGAAACTACTAATTCAGTGACTTCAGACACCTCAGAAATGCTGACTTCTTCCAAGAACGCGATGTAAGTATTTAGGTCTCGTCGATAAGCCGCAATAGTGTTTTTTGAAACACCACGCTCAATTGCTAGATGTCGAAGGTATGAGTCCACCGACTTCTGAACCTGCAAAGCTAACCCCTGCGCTTTTGCGCTGCCGCGAGTATTCCCACTGTCGCACTCGGGCTCTTCATATCGCTGGCTAACACAGCACTAATCGCAGAATCAAATTGAATCCATTCAATCTGCAACTCACGTTCTTCACCTTCAAGATCCTCTGGACGCCCAACAAAATCCAAATCTTCTGCCAAGAAGATTCGAATCATTTCATTGTTACCGCCCGGTGTGGTGTAGAAATCAATCAAGTGAGTAAGTTGTTTTGAGTGATAGCCGGTTTCTTCCTGAAGTTCACGAAGAGCGGCTGTTTCCAAACTTTCACCTGGAACGTCCAAGAGTCCGGCTGGGATTTCCCAGAGAAACTGCTTGACCGGGTGTCGATACTGCCTGATCATCAAGATTTCGTCGCGCTCATTCAAAGCAACCACTGCTACAGCACCCGGATGATTTACAAATTCGCGCGTAAGTTGCTGATCGCCAAAATCGAATGTTTCGCTAACTACGTCCCAGATCATGCCTGAGAAGACCGTTTTGCGCTCTGTTACCGGTGCTACAAAATCTTGGTCTTTAGGCATCCTCTGCCTCAAATAACTTGCTGGCTTCCTGACGCTCAAGTGCGGCAACCACCAATCCGCGGAACAGCGGATGAGCAAGATTTGGACGAGACTTGAACTCAGGATGAGCCTGAGTTGCTACGTAGTAAGGGTGTGCCTCACGAGGAAGTTCAACGTATTCCACCAGGTATATTTGACCGGCGTGCCGGCGCATGCCCTGATCTAAGATGATGCGGGCCACGTCG
>JBFYJA010000003.1:0-18296 GCA_041311675.1 Micrococcales bacterium
ACTCCGCCAACAAGGCCGCTCTCAAGAATCTCGAAACGCTTGGAATCAAAACTTTGGTGATGGATGTCACCAGCGATACCCAGGTAAAGAATGGCATCAACAAAGTAATCAAAGCCGAAAACCAAATCGACCTCGTGGTTGCCAACGCTGGTTACGGCGGATTCGCTGGCATCGAAGATCTCAGTCACGATGCCGTGCGACAAATGTTTGAAGTAAATGTCTTCGGAGTCGATCGCACAATTCGCGCAGCCCTTCCACAAATGCGAAAGCAACGAAGCGGACGAATCATCGTCACCGCGTCTGTTGTTGCTCACGTTTCACTTGTCGGTCTCGGTTGGTACGCGGCCACCAAGCACGCGGTGGAGGCAATGGCAAACGCGCTGCGTCAAGAAGTGAAACCACTCGGCATCAAAGTTTCAGTCATCGAACCTGGCACGGTAAAAACCGGATTTGGCAAAGTGGCATTCGATCACCTAAATGAATACCGCGGCATCAAAGATTACGAGCAGGTGATTCGAGGCTTCGACAAATACCTCGGCGGCATGTACCGCATGTCGCCTGGTCCGGCGAAAGTTTTGCGTGCTATGGAAAAGGCTGCTCTATCAAAACGCCCACGTCCGATTTACCCAGCATCGTGGGATGTTCGCGCACTCAAATTTATGTTCTACGCATTCCCACGTTCGTGGGTAGATGCAGTAGTTCTTTGGCTAGCTAAGCACTGAGCTTTCGTATCCCCTCCACCACTTGAGAATACTCAGGTAGCGGAGAGAATCGACCATCAGCTTTTTGATAAACGCGGCAAGTAAGGCCAAAAGTTTCACCGGCCGGAATGACCTCTTGACCGTTCACGCGAATGGTTGGCGAACCAACAAAACGTTCCTGCTGCGCAACCTCGTAATCCTCGATATAACGCTCGGTCACTGGCTGGCTCTCCATACCTAGCTCAGCCAGTGCCTTGTGAAGCAGCGCCCGTGCGTCCTCGCTGGACGGGCAACCCGACCAGAGAATTAGCTCAACTCTTGTCATTTAGATATAAGGATTTGGCTGGTCGTTGATGATCCACTTGACCGAACAACCGCGCACCTTGGTCTCTGGCAAACGCACAGGCACTCCGGCGATTAGGTCGTCCAGAGCGTCGCGCAGGTAACTGGCGTTCTGGCTTGGGTCCTCGTGGTCGCTGTCAGGAGCTCCGCGGTATGAAAGCACGCCGTCCTTATTCATCACAAAGACGTCTGGAGTAACTTTTGCACCCCAGTGCTTTGAAAGTGTCTGCTCTGCATCGTGGAAGTACTCGCCAGCGAAGTCACCGTTCTTGTAACGCTCGATGTCTTTTTCGAAAGAGTCGTCTGGATACTTCTCTTCGTCGTTCGCGTTGATTTGATAGACCACAACATCTTTGTCTTTGTAGTCGTTGATCACGGCTTGGATGCGATCGTGCCATGCAAGTGCGTATGGGCAGTGGTTGCAAGTCCAAATCAAAACCGTTGCAGTGTGACCGGTTGGGTCAAACTTTTTGTGTCCACCTGAAGCGACCGGCAATTCGAATCCGTCGGTGTGATCTCCTACTTGAAACGCCATTGTTTTTTTCCTAACTAACTTGTAATTCTGCTTCGCGAATCATCGGAAGCACTGCTGGTTTATTTAGTTCTAGAAAAATATTTGGAATCGCCATGTCAAAGTGCACGCGTACTTTTTGTAATTCTTTTTTGTTTAAAGCAATTGGAATACGGATTTGTTTTCGATCTTGTAAGTACCATTCGCCCAAATCAGAATCTGGTAATTCATTCAGCCCAAACCATTTGCCATCGTGCAGAATTTGTAATTCGTTTGCGCCGAATTGATGTTCGCCAATAGTTACCATCAACCCATTTACACATGAAATCGGTACCGAGCGGAACCATGGCAAACCCACGTCCAGTAACATCGCATTACCTTCAGCTTTGAGGGAGTCTTCACGCAGTACGTGATCAACCATGGTCATGCAGTCAGCATACTTAGGAGCAAAGATGTTCAACCATAAGTTCAACGACTACTGGGCAGTGACAATGTTCTCCTTCACCAACGAAATTCTCGACGGCAGGACTTCTGCCCTGGACCTCATCGACCAGGTGCTCAGCCGTGGCATCACCAAGCGCATCGAAGTTGACGGCCCGATGCACTTCCGCAATTTCCCCAACCCTCCAGCCAGCGAAATTGCCGCCCTCAAGGCTCTATTGGCCAAGCACGAAGCCGAAATCAGCCTGATTGGCGGCGCTGCAGACCGCGCCGTTTCAGCTACCAGATTGGTCGATTCGGCCACCGTGGTCGCCTCAGTAAAGGAGCAGTTGGCTCTGGCGGCAGATCTAGGAGCCTTCGGCCTGAGGCTCATGGTTGGCGGCCTGACCTTGGACGAATTGAAGGAATTGGCTCCAGTGGCCGAGGCACACAATGTGAAAATCCTCTTCGAACTCCATGGCGTGATGTCCTCCGAGTCAAAGGTGGCGCGCGATTGCCTTCAGCTCGTCAAAGACGTTGGCTCCAGTCACGTGCGCCTGATGTTCGACAGCAGCCTATTCATGAAGGAAATGCCCCAGGTGCTCAAGACCGCGCTTGGAAAAGTCGGAGTGTCAAACGTTGATGAATTGGCTGAGAAGTGGGCCAGTTCGTCCTTGGATGAATTCCGAGGTTGGCTAATGCCCCAGATTGAAACTTTCTCACCAAGATTTAAGTCGATGTTACCGACGCTATTTTCAAGAATCGGACACGCAAAGCCGAGTGAATACGATGACTACATCGATTACATCGAAAGTGTTCACATCAAGTACTGGGACATTCACGAAGACCAAACTCAAACTCGTGAATTACTCGAGTATCTCTACCAACACAACTACGACGGATATCTCACCAGCGAGTGGGGCGGTCACGAGTGGGATTCGCTAAAAGATAATTCAGCATTCACTCAAACCGAAGCGCATAAAGAATTAGTTGAGCGAAGCTTCAACCTTGCGCATTAGTGCGTGTTGACGTCGCACCTGATCAAGCGAACGCCAAGGTGAACGATCACCTTCGTATTCGCTTGAAAGATATCCGGTGTAACCGCAATCTTTGAATGCCTGCAAAACTGGCTGCCATGGAATTTGATCATCTTCAAAGTCATCATTGATGTTGTTGAATTTTGCCTGCACAAAAACTACGTAATCTTTGATGTCGAGCAAATCGCGCGGATTCACTTTCAATCCATCCAAGAATGATGGACGTGTTTCTTTCTTCTCTCCTGGGCGAAGTGGAATTGGTCGATCTTGGAAAATTCCCGTATCAATCAAAATGCCAAAGTGCTTGGTGCCAGTGCGCTGAATTAGCTCAACGTAACCGTCAACCACCTCGTGCTTTATCGGAGTCGGAGCGTGAACCTCAGGGCAAATTATGACATCTAGGTCGTGGGCCAGCTGTAGGTTGCGTAACACCGACTCTTCCCAAACCGGGTCTAGCGCTAGGTCACTGGAGATAACGCCGATCTTGGGGCGCACAAACTTGAAACCCAGGCGAGCAGCTAGCTTGAGATCGCGCTCCAGCATGGCCGCACCAGTGGCGGCATCAATCGTGCTGCCCTTGTGAAGGCGAGTATCAATCCATGAGCCGTAGTTGGTGGCCTCGAGCTGATACTTCTCCAGCAGACGGAACCAGTTATCCAACCACTCGGTTGACGGGTTCGGGTAGTTGGGAATGTGTCCCTCGCCAAGAATCTCGATTCCCGTTGCGCCAATGTCGTTGATGTAGCGCATTGAATCTTCAAGATCCATGACCACACCGTAGTCGTTGGTGAAGCTAAATAGTGATACTCCGTATTTGAAACTCATTTGACGATTACCACCTTGCGTGAAGTTTTGTAAGTTGACGGTTGGTGCTCAATCGGAATGTATGACATTCGATATCTAAAGTCGATTTCCAAGTTGTAGATCCCCGGTTGCAATCCGCCTTCGAGTGGCACGGTAATCACCGCAGGTTCTTCCAACTGCCAGCGCACATCTGTCGATGCATCCAACTGCTCTGTGGTGTAAGTATTTCCCTGCAGAGTCCAAAGCGGAACATCGTGACCAACATCAACAATGCCGTCGATCTTCACTGCACAACCTTCAATCAAACTGGCCCACATTCCTCGATATGAAGGTATGCGTAGTAAAAACTGAAAGCCAATAGTCTTGCCGTCTTTAACTACATTTTGAAATCCAGTGGATTGAATGTATTCACGCTCTAACATGAGCACAGCCTATAAAGAACAAACCCGCCTCGTAAGGCGGGTTTGATAACTTCGACTAATAGCGACTATTAGTTCATGTCCTTCTGTGGCTCTTTTGCGCCAGTAATCCAACCTACGATTTCCTCATAGGTTGTCTTTTTAGTTTCAATGTCACAAACCTTGCGGCCGCGGTTCAAAACAACCATGCGTGAGGTTGCATTGAAAGCCAAAGGTAGGTCGTGGGTTACTACAACCACTGCTAGTCCATGGTCGGCAAGACGCTTGATCAGCTGCTCAACCATAACCTTCTGCTCGTAACCCAACGCAGCGGTTGGCTCGTCGAGAAGCAAAATTCCGTTGGCGTTGTCGGTAACGCGAACAGCAGCACGTGCTAGAGCAACACCCTGGCGCTGACCGCCTGAAAGCATCTCCACTGGACGAGTCATGTTGGCAATTTTCACGCCAAGACGCTCGGTCTCGGAAATCGCCTCTTCAACCATGCGCTTGCGGTCGATAAAGCCAAGCCAGCCCAAAGGTCCCTTGCGCAGGATCTCGCGGCCGAGCAGTAGGTTGGTGGCACTGTCGAGTGCGTCTACCAGAGCTAGGTCCTGGTAAACCATCTCGATACCAGCCTTGGCGGCGTCCTTAGGAGCGTGGAAGTGAACTTCCTTGCCGTGAACGCGGATGGTTCCGTGGGTCTGCTTGTGAACACCAGACATCAGCTTCAACAGCGTTGATTTACCGGCACCGTTGTCACCAAGGAGAGCAACAGCTTCGCCCTGCTTCACCTGGAAGTTGATGCCGTCTAGTGCCTTTACGTAACCGTAGTGAAGGTCAATGCCCTGAAGATCTAGAGCTACTTCTTTTTCAGCCATGATTACTTGACCTCCGCTTTCTTTGCTTCTTTATGCGCAGAGACTGTTGATTTTGATACTGCTTGCTTTGCTACTGCCTTACCGATGTAGTGCTCACCAGCAAGAGCTGCGATCAGAAGTGCACCGGTAATTGAGATTGTCCAGAATGGCTGGATATTCTTGATCAATAGACCGCTACCGATAACGGTAACCACCATCGAACCAACCCAAACCTTAGGAAGGCTACCGCGTCCACCCGAAAGTGCCAGACCAGATAGTGCAACCGCGGTTAGGCCGTCGAACAATACCGAAGTTGGAGCACCAGGTGTTGCCTGTGCGGTGTAGGCAGAGTTCATAACTCCACCAATTGCCGCAATCAAACCAGAAAGAGTGAAGCCGAGTAGACGGTAAACATTTGCATTTACACCTGAACGACGTAGTGCCTCAGGGTTGCCACCGGCAGCCAAGAAACGAACACCGCCGCGTGTCTTGGTCAAGAAGATTGTGCCGATTATGTAAATAAACGCGACCACAAAGAATGGTGATGGAATACCGAAGTAGTCAGTCAAACCCAACCACTCGAGCTTTTCCATCTTGTCGAAAAGAGGAAGACCGTCAGTAATAATTGCGGCAATACCCGAAGTGATTGAAAGAGTTCCGATAGTTACAGCTAGTGGGTTAAGTCCAGTCTGAACAATCAACCCGTTCATAAGACCGATGGCAATACCAATTACTAGTGCAACACCGATTGCAGGCACGGTGTCAATGCCAGCACCGATCATGATTGCCATGACTACAGATGAAAGTGCTGCGGTTCCTGGAACCGATAGGTCAAGTGCGCCAGAGTATGCGCCCATCGCAATTGCCGCAGCAAAAATTGCTGGAATAGCCGCGTTACCTAATAGGAGCGAGAAGTTCTCGAGTGTTCCAAATACTGGAGCTGCCCAGATTGAGAAGAAGATAAGGAGCATTGCAAGCAGGGTAGTAATTCCCCAGCTTCTAATGAAAACCAGAATGGAAAGTGAGTCGAATTTTTTCATCGCCGTGTTTCTTTTGTTGTTACTGAAAATGGTTCCCCTCGGCCGAAACCGAGGGGAACCAGTATCAATGTTTTATTAGTTGGTGAATACCTTGACAGGTACTGATAGCAACTTACCTAGCTTGGTAGGGTCTGCAACCATTTCCTTCAAAGTAAGCACTGACTGAACAAGGTCACCCTCGAAGTCAAGCTTTGCAACTGAGTAAACGATTCCTGACTTCTGTGCAGCAAGGATTTCGTCGTTTCCGCCGCCGCCAACAATACAGGTGGTCTTAGCTGAGAACTTGTTAGCTGACTTGAATGCGTTGATAGCACCAAGTGTTGCTTCGTCTGACCAACCGTTGAATGCAACTGCCTTAGGGTGTGCCTGAAGTGCAGTACGGATTGCAGTCTGTGCCTTAGCGGTGTCTCCACCGGTTGCAATTGTTGCAACGATCTTTGCCTTAGGTGCAGCCTTCTTGAAAGCCGCTAGGAATGCAGCTTCCATTTCCTTCTTGCCAACGGTACCGGCAGGGTTAGCACCAAGAATTACTTCTGCGGTTGCTTCCTTCTTAGCTACTAGACACTTACCCATGCCTTCACCAAGCTTGGTTCCCATGGTTGCGTAGTCAATAGCTGAGAATGTGATTCCACGCTGCTTGCCGCTGAAGCCGTAGTCAGCAGGAGTTCCGTTAACAATTGCAACGATGCCCTTGCGCTGTGCCATTAGAAGAGTTGAACGAAGAGTTGAAGGCGCACCAGCAGCTAGTGACCACCAGCCCTTGATCTGGCCGTTACGAATTAGAGCCTCAAGGTTTTTCTTCTGAGTTGCAGGGTCGAAGTTTGCATCTGGAGCCTGGATAACCTTTAGGCCCTGTGAAGCTCCGAAGCCTTCAAAGCCGTGGAACATTCCGATCAATGCAGGAATCTGGTTGCTCATTGGAGAGAATGCCACGACTGGCTGATCTGCTGCCTGAGCTGGAACTGTAGTTGAAAGCGCTAGGGCTGCAGTTGCAACACCAACTAGTACTTTCTTGAAAGTGCGAGCACCCATTTGTTCTCCTTGTTTAGTTGTCGTTATTTTCGGAGACTTTAGGGCTGCCTGAACAACGACTTTGTTATTTCGTAGTGTCAATTTACCTCAACAAATTCGATACTCGACTATCGGTCGTTGCGATACCACCCTTAGCGGGCGTAGTTATAAATCCGTTGTTTTATAACGGATTGGTAACGACACAAGATTGCTTGTAGTGAGACGCCGAGAGTGAAAGTGGTGTGAACCGAACATTCTGAGCTCTACAATTTTGGGTAAGCGAATTTAAAACGGCGTAGGGGCACTTCGTGACGATCTTGTCTAAATCTAGAAAATTCATCACCGCGGCAATTTCGGCTGCACTACTAATTGGCACAACTAGCCTTCCGGCAGTTGCAGTAGTCGATCCGTGTGCGACGACCATTACCAAAGGTAATCCGGGTGTAGCTGTTACTAACAGTGATGTAACCATCACGCCTCCTGTGTCACCGAACGTTTATTGCGTTGCACAGTTCAAGGCCGTTGACTCGTATTCATTTACTGTTCCTGCTGGTATCACCAAAGTTGACTACCTAGTTGTCGGTGCCGGTGGAGGTGGAGCTTCCGGTGGTGGTGGTGGAGGTGGAGTTCTTCAAGGAACTGACTACAGCGTCACCCCAGGTGCATCAATCGCAATCTCAGTTGGTGCGGGTGGTGCAGGAGGTAATGGTGGCTCTGCTCAAAGTGGAGTTCACGGTGGCAAGGGTGGAAGCTCAACTTTTGCTGCAATCACTGCACTAGGTGGAGGTGGAGGATCATCTAACGCGACCAACAGTGCTGCAATACAAAACGGTGCATCAGGTGGTGGATCTCGTTACGACTGTGTGAGCGCTGCTTGTGGTGGAGGAATCGCTGGTAACGGAACAGCGGGGCAAGGCAACAACGGTGGTTACTCGACGTACAACAGCTACGGTGCTGGTGGAGGTGGAGGTGGAGCCGGTGGTGCTGGCTTCAACACAACCCGTACTTACATCGGTGGTCGAGGTGGAGATGGTTTACCAAGCACGATTACTGGTTCAACTGTTTACTACGGTGGCGGTGGTGGAGGTGGAATCAACAACAACCACAACCAATACGTAGGCGTAGACGCAAATGGCAACCTAACTTTTAACAACACCACTCCTGTCACTACCGGAGGTGGCCAAGGCGGTCTTGGCGGTGGAGGTACCGGAAGTTCCTGGGGTCGCTCTGGTGGAGTTGCCGGACAGTATGCCAACGCTCAAGCTGGTGCTGCCAACACAGGCGGTGGAGGTGGAGGTACCGACCCTGAAGACATCAATGCTGGGGCCGGTGGGTCGGGTACAGTAATCGTCCGTTGGGTAGCAACTACGAGCTTGAAGACCGTAACTTTCAATTCAAATACAGGGACTCCAATCACCTCAACTCAGCTGGTTGGTGAAAGCGTTTCAACTAAGTTGAATGCAAATACTTTTACTCGTGCTGGATTCTTCTTTGCTGGTTGGAACACTGCGGCAGATCGCAGTGGTACTCCATACGCTGATGAAGATTCAATTTCTACTGCATCAGACGTAACTCTCTACGCGGTTTGGATGACTGGTGTGAATCACACGGTCACATTCAACGCGAATGCTTTGAGCGGAATTACTGGAACAATGGCAACGCAAACAGCTGGAACGACTGTTGCACTTGATCCGAATGGATTCTCTCGAAGTGGTTACACATTCGATAGTTGGAATACTGCCGCAAATGGTTCTGGTTTTAAATACACCGACGGCGCCGTGTATTCATTCTCTGAAGACGTAACTCTTTACGCGCAGTGGACTGCAATAGTTGCAACCTATCGTGCAACTTTCTATGGCAATGGAGCTGAAAGTGGATCAACTGCAACTCAGGTTGCATCAACAACGACTGCACTTAATCTCAACGGCTTTACTCGCGCTGGTTACAACTTCTTGGGTTGGAACACAAACTATGCCGCCGGAACCGCACAGTATCTCGACGGACAGAACTATGCATTTACTGGAGACATAAATCTCTACGCGATTTGGGTGGCTCAAGCATCGAACGCAATTACTTACGACGGAAATCTCGCCGACAGTGGAACCATGGCAAACACAGTGGCAAGCAGCAACACACAGATTCGTGCAAACGCGTTCGTACGCGATGGATACACATTCCGAGGTTGGAACACTGCTGCAAATGGAAGCGGTACTTCTTATCTAAGCAACTATGTATACAGCTTTGCTACAAGCAAGACGCTATATGCACAGTGGGGTGTAAACGTAGCTGTTACCTATAACGGAAATACCCAGAACACAGGAAGTGCACCGTCTGGTCAGAACACCTACGACGGCTCCCCTGGAATCAACCTGGCTCTAAACACCGGCAATCTAGCCAAGCAGGGGCACCGCCTTGCCGGCTGGAATACCAGATCTGACGGGCAGGGCACTCCGTACGCTCTAGGAGCATCGAGTGTTCGTTTTGCCACCACCACTGTGCTCTATGCCCAGTGGACGCCAGCAACCTATGCCGTGGTTTACTCCGACAATGGAGCCACTGCTGGAAGTGCTCCTAGTGGAACAACATTCACATACGGCAACACCGTAAACGTAGCCGCAAACTCAGGATCTCTCGAAAAGTCCGGTTACACATTCGAGGGCTGGAACACCGCCGCAGATGGTACCGGAACTGAGTACGCACCTGAGACCACCAACGTTGCTCTAGCTAGCGACACCGTGTTGTTTGCACATTGGACCGCAATCGCGTCAGTTTCTGCACCTGTGATTGTTGTAGTTCCAGATCCAGGTCCAGCACCAAGTCCGATTGTGACCCCAACACCAAGTCCCACTCCTACCTTGGAACCGACAGTATTGAAAGTAAGTGGATCTCTCGGTGGATTGAAACCAGTTAGTTCAACTATCACTACTGCATTGAAAAATAACGTTGTGAATTACCTGAACAAAAACTCTACATTTAGCAAGTTGACAATTGTTGTCTATGCCAGCTCATCAAATGCGAAATCAAATTCCATGGCTTTGGCGAAGGCCAGAGCAACAAATTTAGTGAACCTGGTCAAGAAGAACTCAACGACTGCGAATCTAACTTCGGTGAGATACGTGATTACCGTTACAAAAAATCCATTGCTACTGAATCGACTTGCTTTAAACCTTACGAAGTAAGCGTTACTGCTTTATTCCAGTAGCAACTACCGATGCGCTTCGGCCGGCTGCCGAGGTGTCGGTCGCCTTGGCTGAGAACTTCACTATGAGTTTCGCGGTCAACTTCTTGGACTTCAGGTAGTTTGCCACGGCCTTGCTTCTTGCCAGTGCTAGGGCTTTGTCTTTGGCTGCGTTGCTTGTCTTTTGAGCATTTCCAGTGATCTCAACCACTAAAGATTTCATTCCGCGAGTAGTGCGAATAATCGCGTCTAGTGCGGCAATTGCTGACTTTCCTAGTGTTGAACTTCCGGAAGTAAAGAACACTGTCTTAGCTACCTTGTTCTGCTTCACAGTTAGCGCCACAGAAGTTGTTATTCGCTTCTTGTCAGCATTGAATCCACTGATTTGCAAGGTGTGACTGCCTACTTCAAGGCCGGCAGGGAGATTGAACAGTCCAACAAATTGACCTTGCGCATTAACGGTTGCGGTTCCCAGGTAGGTGGGAGTTGAGAATACGTAAACCTTAACAATCGAAAGTGGATCAAGGCCGCTGCCATTTGCTTTCGCAGAATCTTCATTGGCTCCGTTGAGCTTCAAACCATCAAGTTGATTTGGAACTTGCTTTGAGTTCTGAGTTTCTAGGTCTAATGCAAAACCATCGACTTGAACAGTCAATTTGGTGTTGTCTGCAGATTTGCCTACGGTTGGAATCGCTGGATCATTTCCAACCAAGACATTCGCACCAATTTTTGGATCAATTGGCTCTGGCTGCACTGGAGGCAAAACTGTTGGATCATTCGGATCCATTGGAGTTGTTGGTGTGGTTGTAATTGGGCTACCTGACGATCCACCGCCGCCGTTAGAAACAATAACCGCAGGATTAACAATTGTGATTTCTGGGTCCTCAGAAATAGTTACTGTGACCGAACCATCCTGGGTGGCGGTTCCGATTTCGGTGGCGACATCGTTGATCAACTGATAAACCTTGGCGCCAGCTTTGATTGATGAATTCGTGATGGTCATCGATAGTTCTTTACCGCTCGTAGTAGTTGGAACAGTTTCGTCCGCCGCTAACCAAGCGACTACTAGGCTCACTACAAATGAGTTGTTCGAGTTAATTACACGCTGCGCTCTGGCTGTGTCGGCGAGAAGATAAACGTCGATAACAGTCGAAGCTGGAAGTGCGTCAGCCGTGTAATTGATTGAAACTTGGCTGCCATTGCCATTCGCACTGAAGGTTGTGCCAATGCCGTTCACCGTGGTCATGGTGCCGATCTTGGTGTTCGAACCCATACCGTTTAGCGAGTTCTGAACCCAGCGTCCATAAAGGGTTGTGGCTGCGTTCGGTTGATAACTTGCTCCGGCATCGCCAATCTTGCTTCCGCCTGTTCTGGCTGAATACCAACCGCTAAAGACGAAGTTTGAGCGAGTTGGCGTTGGCAACGTTAGAGCAGTGTCTCCGACTGTGTAATTGTCTGTACTTTGCCCTTGTACACCGTAGTTAACATCGTAGGTAACTGTGTGACGAGTATTAACAGTAAATGAACGTCCAACTTGGGCCGCCGCTGAGTAGTTTGCGTTACCAGATTGGTTGGCATTGATTGTGCAAGTACCTGCAGTAAGCAATGTGATGGTTGCGCCATTAGTGCCTGTTGCCGTGCAAACTGCAGGCGTAGCCGATGTAAATGTGACAGCATTTGCTGAAGCTCCGCCACTTGCCGAAACTGTGAATGCCGCATCTGAAGTCAACTTGTTAGTCAATGCGCCAAAAGTAATAGATTGCGCAATCGCTGACACTGCAATTGTGGTCACAGAGCTCTCTGACGAAGAGTACGTAGCATCACCTGAATAGTTTGCTTTCACCGCTATGTTTCCAACTGCCAACGAAGTAGTGGTGCAAGTTGCAACATTTGCAGTAATAGTTTTTGCCGAACATCCGGTGATTGAAGTATTGCCGGCGATGAAGTTGACAGTGCCGCCTGCTCCTGCCGTAACAGTAGCGGTCAAGGTGACGGATGTGCCTACTGCAATGCTCGTTGAACTCGACGTAAGAGTCACTGTTGAAGCGGTACCTGGTCGCACTGCAACACGTGGAGTCGAACGTGGGCTGTAACCTGCGGAGTTCACGGCCTGAATCGAAACGTAGTACGTGGTTCCGTTTGACAAACTATTTAGTCGGCAAGTCAATGCGCCTGCGGTGTTGCACGTTGAAGATGGTGAACCGGCAATATCAGCAGAAAACGCTGTTACTTCATAACTGGTAATGGTCGCGCCATTGTCGGAAGGTGCAACCCAAGTGACATCAACTGAACCGTTATTGGCAACGTAAGTAATGGATCCTGATGCCACAGCTTCCGGCGCACTGAAGGGCTTGCCAGAAGTTGCCCCAGATGCTGCTCCGTTTCCAACTGCACTCTTCGCGCGAAGTTTGACCGAGTATGTAGTTCCATTGGTCAGGCCAGTAATAAGAATTGGTGAAGTGCTGCCACTTGCGTTGTACCAGGTAGTACCCGCATCGGTGGAGTACTGATATCCAGTAATTGGGGCATTCACATCGGAGGTACCTGCCGTGAAGGCTACAGAAAGATATGCGTTGCCTGCGGTGATTGAGTTAATCGTCGGTGCCCCTGGCAGGGCCGCTGGAAGGGCTGAAACTCGTGGACTGGAGGCAAGCGATGAACCGATACCGTTTGTGGCAATCACATCAATGTAATAAGTAGTGCCATTGGTCAAAGTGCTGATTGTGCAGGTCAATGTCGCAGTGGTGCATGACGAGATTAGGCTTCCACCAGTCGCCGCGTTGTAGGCACGAGCTGTGTAGCCGGTAATTGCTGAACCGTTGTTTGAGCTTGGCGCAGTCCAAGCGACTGTTACAGCTTGCTGACCGGCAACAACCGATACGGTACGTGGTGCTGTGGAGACACCTGCCGGTGTTGCGGATATTCCATTGGATGCATCGCTTGTTCCAATTGCGTTGGTGGCACGGATTTTAATTGGATACTCAGTTCCATTCAGCAGCCCTGAAATTACGAACGGATTAGCAAGTGTTCCTGAGTTAATCCAAGTGGTGCCACCATCGACGCTGTATTCAATTTTTGAGATTGCCGATCCACCGTTTGTTGCATCCGTATAAGCGGTGTAAGTGAGAGTCAATGATGTATCACCAGAAGTGACGGTTGTAAGAACGGGGGCGTTAGGTCTGGCCAAAGTAACACCGGTTCGGAATGCAGACGCTGGTCCCGGACCGGAAGCATTTCTTGCTCGGAGCTGGACTGTATACGTAGTGCCATTTTGCAAACCAGAAATAGTAAATGGTGAAGTTAAGCCAGCCGATGAGAACGTCCCAAAGTTTGAAGTATTTTCACCAACACTGGTTGCGTATTCATAATCTGTAATTGCAGATCCGCCGGTAAAACCACTGACGAAAGTCACAACAAGTGAAGTGCCATCGCCGCCGGCAGTAACCGCCGTAATCGTAGGAGATCCTGGAAGTGCACTTGGGGTTGCATTACTTGGAGAAGATTCGACACCATTTCCCGCAGCACTCACTGCTCGCAATTTAACTGAATAGACAGTTCCATTGACCAAACCAGTAATCACAATTGGAGAAGTAGTTCCCTTTGAAATCCAGGTGGTGCCACCGTCTACCGTGTATTGATAAGAAGTAATCGTCAGACTCGATGTTGCCGCCGAAAATGCCACCGATAACTGGCCGTCGCCAGGTGTTATGCCCGTGATAGTTGGCGCGGTGGGTGGACCCGAAGGTGTTACCGAAGCTGAAAGTGCTGAGGCACTTCCTGTGCCAACTGAGTTGATTGCGGAAACACGGAACTTGTAGGCGGTGCCGTTAGTGAGACCAGCTACAGTACAAGTGGTCGAGAGATTTGAACAGCCTGGATAAATGGTCCATGAAGAAAATCCTGCACCTGGCGCATACTCAACTTGGTATGACGTGATGGCCGAGTTACCTGCAATTGAAGGTTCAGTCCAATACAAATCTGCCGATGTATTTCCAGCTGCGGCGGTTAACCCAGTTGGCTGACCAGGTGTACCTGAAGAGTAACTAATGACGATTGAACCATTGGCATTGTTCGTGGCTGAGTAAACATAACTTGCTGCAAGTCCAGGAAATGAGTTTGTGTAGTTGCTTCCAGGAGATCCGCCGTGACCAAACCATTCGGTTAGCGATCCTTGTCCGAATTCGAGAACGCCACGACCACCACCGACGTATCCGCCACCTCCGCCGGCACCGCCACCACCATCACAACGACCCTGTCCAGCTTCGATACAAGCGCGATAAACGTACTTGCCTTGCTCTCCGTTAGTAGCTGGAGTCGGAGTCACTACTGGATTTGCGTATGTACTCAATGAAATTTTTCCAAGAATTGCGGCCCACTGACCTGAACCACCATTGCCGCCGCCGCCACCGGCAACCAAAGTTGCGGTTGATGAATCATTTGCTGCGGTACCAATCAAAACAACTGATGCAGCCCCGCCGCCGCCGCCATATCCAGAACAGCCATCCTGACCTGGTGATCCGCCATCGCCGCCGTCAAAACCAGCAAGTGGATTCTTTCCGGAAACCGAAGCTCGGGCATCGCCCGTGTCGGCGGCAATACCGGCAGAACATGCGTTGTAAGCCACTGAGTTAACCGCACCGCCACCTACAGCAATCGTCAATACAGCACCTGGAGTGACCGAAACAGTTCCGGTTACGTTTCCTTTGTAGTTTCCGGCAGGCGGGAGGCCAGCAGAATCCTTACCGCCGCGAGCGCCTTCGCCACCAATAAGCGTCACGTCAACGGATGAAACATTGGAAGGGATAGTCAGAGTCTCTATTTGAGTCGGATCGCTATATGTATGTGTGACGGTGGTTCCAGAAGTTGTTGTCGAGACTGCCATCGCTGGGCTTATTGGACCTAAGCCAAATAGTCCGACGAATAACGCCAACAACGTGACGCAACTGACTCGAAATTGTGAAAGAAGCTTCGGAAGCATTCGGTTACCCCACCATTAGTAGACCTTAACCGAAAAAATAACACATAAACAGTCGCTGAAACGAACGGATATGCCAATTTGTTACTGCACGTATCAGTGCAGAAAAAGCACCGGAATCATTGAAAGGACGAGAAGTACGGCAGACGTTACGTTGAAGATTCGGCGTCGCTTTGGTTCGCTTAGCCAGGTTCTCAGTAGTTGGCCGGAAACCGCCCAGACCAGGGCACCTGGGAAGGTCGCAACTAGGAAGACTAGGCAGGTCATGGTTGCCTCGAACCAGCCTGCTTCAACTGGCACGAATGTTGCCATATAAGAGGCAAGGACAATCCAGGCTTTAGGGTTCACGAACTGGAAGGTGGTGGACTTCCAGAAGCCGATGTATTTGGCTTCTGCGGTTTCGGATTTACTGGTGCTTTTCACGATCAGGTAAGCAAGGTAAACGATGTAGGCGAAGCCGATGTACTTGAGTACCTGGTAGACCACAGGGAAAGTTGCAAACACCACTCCGAGGCCGAATCCAATTGCCAACATCATTCCGCAAAGCCCGGCCATGATGCCCATCAAGTATGGAAGTGATTTCTTGAGTCCGAAGTTCACGCCCGATGAAAGTAAGAAGGTATTGTTTGGGCCTGGTGTTACCGAGGTAACGAAGCTGAAGATTGCAGCTGAGACAAGCAGGCTCGGGGTCATGGTTCGAGTCTAGACAGTGAGAGACTGTAACAATGACGAATAAGCAAAAACCTTGGTTGGCAACTTTTATAACTTTGTCAATCACCTGGGGCTTATCGTTTTACTTCATCGCAGTCAGTTTGGAATCATTCTCTGCTGTCGGTGTTGCAGTGTTCCGAAACGTATTTGGTGCAATCGCTCTTGTCATTTGGTCACTGATCACCAAACAAAAGTTTGTGCGTGAGCAAACTATTTGGCTGAAAATATTTGTGCTTGGTTTCTTGCTCAATGCGTTTCCAGGTTTGATGTTTGCTTTTGCTGAGCAACTCCTAGATAGTTCTCTCGCGGGAATTCTGAATGCAACAACACCGTTGTTCAGCGTTCTGTTTATTACTTTGGTGTTTCGCAGTGAGTCGATAACCAAGAGTCAGGTATTTGGTTTGGCGCTCGGTTTCATCGGTGTGCTGATTCTGTTTGGAAACTTGTCATTCACCGGATCAAACGTTCCCCTGGGCATAGCCCTTATCTTGATGGCAACACTGGGCTATGGATTCTCCTTCCCATATATGCGCAAGCACTTGGCTAACACTGGCTACAGCTCAACATCCTTGGCTACCGCCCAGTTACTTGCCAGCGTTGCTTGGCTAACCCCGCTTGCTGCAACGCAACCGCTTATGCACGCGGCGTTGGCCTGGCAGACTGGCACATCCATTTTTATTCTTGGAGCGCTAGGTACCGGCTTTGCCTACGTTTGGAACTTCCGCGTAACCAGCATTGTCGGCAGCGCAATCGCCAGCACTGTTACCTACGTTTCACCCGTGGTTGCTGTCGTCGCTGGTTGGGCAATACTGCACGAGCAGATTCAGGTCACTACATTGCTGGGCGCTGCCGTGATTCTGTTCTCTGCCGCGATTGTGCAAAGACGAATCAGGCCTGAAAACTGGTTTAGTAAAGCTAACTAACCACGCAGCTTGTTTACGTAAGCGAGTGACTCAGTAACTCCGGAGAAGATTTCTCCCGCATACTTGTCGAATTCAATTACCGGAATAGCATGCGGTGCTGCTACCAAGATGTCCGGAATTGGAATCTCTCCATTTCCAGCAGGCACTTGCTCCTCAACATTTCCACTGCGGAAACCGTCCTTGATGTGGAGAGCAACCACGCGACTGCCGTTCCTCTTCAAGAACTCAGGTGCACTCACACCACCAACTTCACACCAGTAGGTGTCGAGCTCGAAAACTACATCGTCACTCAAGTTGTCGATAAAGAACTGCAATGAAATCTCGTCACCAATGCGTCCGGCTAGTTCGAAGGCGTGGTTGTGGTAACCGACCTTTAGACCATATTGCTTCGCCTGCACCGAAAGTTCGTTGAGTTGCTCAGCAACTTTTAGTAGGTCATCGCGGTTTTCCCAAAGCGGTGGCACGCCGATCATGTCCATCCAACCCGGTGCATGCATTGGATCAATCAAATACTTCACGCCAAGTTTTTGTGCAGCTTCGAAATACTGCACCGGGTCTTTACCGATTACCTGCATGTGCACGGTAGGTGCAACTAGATTGTTCGCTTTTAGCGCGGCTGAAAGGTCATCAATAAATGAACCAGCTTTTAGGTCGCCGTGAGCAAACGGTTCCACCTGCGTGAATCCGATTTCGGAAAGCTTTGCCAACGCGGCACCCATGTCTTGGGTGAATGGTTCGCGAATCGACCAGAGTTGAATTGATGGCGCTGGTTGTGTCATTAGTGAGGCACTCCTAGGTCTTTTTTGTTTCCGTTTAGGTCAGTGTAGACAAAGGAGTTGTAAGCCACGAGTATGTTCTTGAAAAGGTCATCTTCCACCTGATACATAATCAAGCCGTTGAACTCGAAGGTCTCACCTTTTTTCACCGGACCAAACAGTGAGTCTTCTTTGTCACCGAACGCAGTGAATAGCGTGTACATCTTTATAGCAATCTGGTTGCCTTCAGCCATGTAGTGAGTCGGCTCCAGATACTCGCTGAAATCCGGCCAAATCAGATCGCGGTAGTGATGCTTCATTCCTTCAACACCATCAAACTCGTGTGTGCCATTTTGCATGTGCATCTGCGGGTGCAAGTAATCCTCAAATGCCGTTAAGTCACGGGCATTGAATCTGCGAATGTAATCGTCAAACTTTTCTTTTGAATAGGCCATGAACTTAAGTTATTGCTGAAGGCACGGTGACAACCATTACCAACCGGAATTGCAGCAATTGGCAACCTCGGGAACCTGGTGACTATTTCTCCCCGTTGTAGTAAGGCCAAGGATTGATGCGCCTGTCTCCACGTCGGTCTGGGCCGGTGAGTGTGACTACACCAATTGCCGCCCATTC
>JBFYJA010000042.1:0-6781 GCA_041311675.1 Micrococcales bacterium
CGTTACTTGGCCTGTGAAGACATCGCTAGCCGGTGATGAGACTTACGCCCCGAAGAACTAAATGATCAATCGTAGAGATTTCTTTGCAGGCACTGCTATTGCAGCAGTGTCTGCATCTGTCTCTGCGGCAATTGCATCTGGCGTAGTTGCTAATTCAACTCAGAGCTCTTCTGAAGTGCTCAACAGGTCTGAGGCATTTTTCGGTCGCCATCAAAATGGAATCGAGCTTCCGCTACAAACGTTTACAACTTTCATAGCATTCGATTTGAAAGCCGAAACGGATAAGTCTGCGATGCTGCGCTGGATGCGCCTGCTAACCGATGACATCAGCAAACTTACTCAAGGCAAACCCGTGGTAGCTGATCCGCAATCCGAGCTCACTTTGGGTCCGGCACGTACTACCGTGACGGTTGGTTTTGGGCCTTCGATGTTTAGCAAGCTGGGGCTAGAAAAATCCGCACCAAAAACTTTTGGTCAATTGCCTGCGTTCAAAATCGACAAGTTACAAAAGGAGTTTTCTGACGGTGACGTGCTGTTACACGTTTCGGCAGACGATCCGCTAGTTCTCTCACATGCAGTGCGCGGCTTAGTTCGAGACTCCATGGCATTCGCAAATGTTCGTTGGACACAATCAGGATTTACCACTGCGCAAGGAGTTTCCGCTGAAGGCACGCGTCAGCGAAACCTGATGGGGCAAGTTGACGGAACCGATAATCCAGAATTGAATAGCGAAGATTTCAGTAACTTAGTTTGGATCAATGACGGCCCAGATTGGGCGCAAGCGGGCACAATTTTGGTGCTTCGTCGAATAGCTATGAGTTTGAACACCTGGGACTCTTTGAGTAGACCACAAAAAGAGAATGTCATTGGTCGCAACCTCAAAAACGGAGCTCCTTTGACTGGTCAAAACGAAACGGACATTCCAGATTTTGAAGCCGTAAACGCAGGTGGGCTCAAAGTCATTCCAACTTCTGCTCACATCAGAAGGGCTTCCCCCACGAATCTTCAGGAACGATTCTTCAGACGACCATTCAATTACGATGCCGGTATGGACGCGCAAGGGAAACCAGATGTTGGATTGCTCTGGACTGCCTATATGGCGGACATGAATCAGTACATTTCTGTTCAAAGGCGACTCGCCGATTTCGACTTGCTGAACATGTGGACTACCCCAATCGGATCTTCAGCTTGGGCTATACCCGGCGGTGTGGCCGAAGGCGCGATCTTGGCTGAAAACCTGTTTAGCTAAAAAACGCCCTGGCTTCGAGTAATTCGACCCGACCACAGTGTTTAACGGCGAAAGAGTCAGCAGACAGCTCGCACAGTCGATCAATTTCCGCAGTGAAAACTCTCGAAGCAACCATGGGTCCACCCAACTGGCGAACTAGCCGAACCAGAGATTTGAGCAAATTGTGTCGTGATTTCGCATGACAAAACTCGTGCCAGAGCAGTGCATCCAACTGATTCGCAGTCAACGATTCCTTGGTTATCGAACTTAGGTAGATAATTGCACTTTTCCCATTGCCATCGGTGAAGGCAAACAAAGTTGGCAAATCAACGAGTCGAACAGTTACGCCGTTGAAGGTTCGATATGCCCGACTAGGCAGTGCTCGGTTAAAGGCATCAGACTTTCGCAATTCACCAGTGGGTTCTAGTCTCTGAGTTGCCAATGCCATCGAAATTCCAGCAAGGCCGAGAATTAGCCAAGGAGCGAAACTGAAAATCACTGTGTGCCAGAGCGGTTGACTATGTGACTCCAGTTCTCGCCAGGTATCAAAAACGGACCAGATGGCAATCGCTAATGCCACTGCAGTTGATACAAATGCAATCAAAAAGCTGGTGAACCACAATGCGATTCCGAGGTTCGGCCGATTATTAAATCTTCCAAACAGACCCATGGGTGCGATTGTTGTTACTAAAACTGTTAGTTCAATTGCAAAAGGAACGACGATTAGTGGTGCGTTCACGTGAGACTATTCCAATGATTTTTTTAATGCGCTCAATGACTTTTTACTCAAGCCAGCCGCAAAGTGCGAAAGCGTAAGCGCAGGGTTATCCGAATTACTGATGATCTCAAGAAGTTGATTTGCGGCATGCTGTTCTCGAGTGCTGGTAGCAGAGTACAAAAATCCTCTACCATTAGCCGGAACTCGCTCAGCTAATTCCTTTTCAATCAGTCGCGATAAGACAGTCAAAATAGTGGTGAGCGCGAGTGTGTCTTTGTCGGAAACATTCTCAAGAACTTCATTTGAAGTCAGTGGTCGTTCGGAATCCCAAAGCGCTTCGAGTACTAGTGATTCCAGCTCACCTTGCTGACGTAATTTCTTACCCACACGTTTATTCTACAAGTTGTAAAGCAGCTAGTTCGATTCGATAACTGCAGGGTTTGCGTTCACGCGAGTGAGCAGTACCAAGCCAACCGCGAGCACCACAACGAGTCCAAGCACGCCGAAGATTGCAGTGTGCTCCACGCCTACCGCTGCAGCGATACCTGTTGCAATCGCCCAGAAGCTAGGGCTTAGGAAGCTGGCTGCGCGTCCGGTGGTTTGATACAAACCGAAGACTTCACCTTCGCGACCGTTTGGCGTGAACTTGGCAACGAAGGTTCGCGATGATGCCTGTGCCGGGCCAACGAATAGGCAGAGCAACAAACCACCAATCCAGTAAGTGATCTGACCGGCGCTAGCAAATACAAATACACCGGTGCCGGCGATTAGTAATCCGGAAAGTGAAACGATGATGGTGTTGCGAGTACCCAGCACCTTGTCAAATACTCCACCGAGGGCTGCACCGAAACCAGCGACAAGGTTGGCTGCAATGCCGAAGAAAATTACTTCGGTTTTAGAAAAACCAAAAGCAACAGTTCCGAGTACCGCTCCAAAACTAAATACACCGGCAAGGCCGTCACGGTAGATTGCAGATGAAATCAAAAACTTTAGAGTTTCTGGGGCTTGCGCACGTAGCGACTTTAACTGTGACCAAAGTGCACGGTATGCGCCAAATAGATTTTCTTTCTTACGAGTAGCACTTGCTTCAATTTCAGGCACGAAGAAAGCTAGCGGGATTGAGAAGATCAACATCCAAATTGCAGAGAACAAGAAAAGCACACGAATGTTTTCTGCGTTGTCGGTAGCAACTCCAAACCAAGGAGTATCTGGCAGTACGAATCCAACTAGTGAAACTAGGAGCAGAAGAATTCCACCAACGTAACCAAGTGCCCAGGCGTAACCGGAAACTTTTCCGATGTTGTGATCTTTCGTTACCTGCTTAAGCATGGCGTAGTAGTTAATAAACGCGGTTTCCTGCACCACGTTTCCAATTCCGTAAAGTACCAAACCAAAAATTAGGAACGCAGGGGTTGGTGCCACAAAGTAGCTTGCCGCCATGATTGCAATCAGGATGCCCGACTGAAGTAGTAGCCAGAATTTGCGCTTTCCGGCTTCGTCTGCTCGACGACCAAAAACCGGAGAAATGAGTGCCACCAAAACGCCAGAGATGATCATGGTCCAGCTAAGAGCGTGGGTGTTCTCATCTGGGTCGCCAAAGTAGCTCGAAGTGATGTAGGTGGCAAAGATAAAGGTCTGGATGATGGTCGGGTAGGGCTGCTCCGCCCAGTCCCAAAGTGCCCATGAGAAGGTTGCCAGTTTGCCGCGACGAGCTCCGTTGGTAGTCATAGGGCTAAAGGTATCGCCTGAACAGGCAAGAAAATGCCAAATCCGCGTGAATTCTAGGGTTGAGCCAAAGTTGAGCGATTCACACTCAACTTTCAGGTTTAAATGCTTGACAAGCCGAAAAACCTATCGGAAACTTGAGTCAATGAGGCTCAAGTCTGGGCCCAAAGGAAAAACCGCCGGGAAACCGGCAAGAAAGAGGAAACAAACATGGCACGTGCAGTAGGCATCGACCTGGGCACCACCAACAGCGCAGTTAGCGTCTTGGAAGGTGGAGAACCAACAGTTATCGCTAACGCAGAAGGATTCCGCACCACCCCGTCAATCGTGGCGTTCACCAAGGACGGCGAGGTTCTCGTAGGAGAGACCGCAAAGCGTCAGGCAGTGACCAACGTTGACCGCACCATCGCGTCGGTCAAGCGTCACATGGGTACCGACTGGACTTTCTCAGTCGACGACAAGAAGTACACCCCGCAGGAGATCTCGGCTCGTATTTTGGCAAAGCTAAAGCGCGACGCAGAGACCTACTTGGGTGAATCAGTAACCGACGCGGTTATCACCGTTCCGGCCTACTTCAATGACGCAGAGCGTCAGGCCACCAAGGATGCCGGTGAGATCGCCGGACTAAACGTTCTACGTATTATCAACGAGCCAACCGCAGCGGCACTTGCCTACGGTTTGGACAAGGGTAAAGAAGACGAACTCATCTTGGTGTTCGACCTTGGTGGAGGAACCTTCGACGTTTCTCTTCTTGAGGTTGGCAAGGACGAGGGCTTCTCAACCATCCAGGTTCGCGCAACTTCTGGTGACAACCGTCTCGGTGGAGACGACTGGGACTCACGCATTGTTGAGCACTTGGTTAAGAAGTTCAAGGAGACCACTGGCGTCGACGTTTCGAAAGACAAGATTGCACTTCAGCGTTTGAAAGAAGCAGCTGAGCAGGCGAAGAAGGAATTGTCTCAGTCAATGAGCGCAAACATTCAGTTGCCTTACCTATCGCTAACCGAAAACGGTCCAGCGAACTTGGACGAGACACTAACTCGCGCACAGTTCGAGCAGATGACTTCTGATTTGCTTGACCGCACAAAGAAGCCATTCAACGATGTAATCGCTGAAGCTGGAGTTAAGGTTGCCGACATCGCACACGTTGTGCTCGTTGGTGGATCAACTCGTATGCCTGCAGTTAGCGAATTGGTTAAGTCACTAACCGGCGGTAAGGAACCGAACAAGGGTGTTAACCCAGATGAGGTAGTTGCAGTTGGTGCATCACTTCAGGCTGGTGTTTTGAAGGGTGAGCGTAAAGACGTTCTACTTATCGACGTAACTCCACTTTCACTCGGCATTGAAACCATGGGTGGAATCATGACCAAGTTGATCGAGCGCAACACTGCGATCCCAACAAAGCGTTCTGAAACTTTTACCACCGCAGCTGACAACCAGCCTTCGGTTTCGATTCAGGTATTCCAAGGTGAGCGTGAGTTCACCAAGGACAACAAGTCACTCGGAAACTTTGAGCTAACCGGAATTGCTCCTGCACCACGCGGAGTGCCTCAGGTTGAAGTTACCTTCGACATTGACGCTAACGGAATCGTCCACGTATCTGCAAAGGACAAGGGCACCGGCAAGGAGCAGTCGATGACCATCACCGGCGGTTCATCTCTTCCAAAGGAAGACATCGAGCGTATGGTGAAGGAAGCCGAAGAGCACGCAGCCGAAGACAAGAAGCGTCGTGAAGAGCAAGAGACTCGCAACAACGCAGAGCAGTTGGTTTACCAGACCGAGAAGCTAATCAAGGACAACGACGACAAGCTACCTGAGGCAGTGAAGACTGAAGTTCAGGCTGACGTTGACGCACTCAAGACAGCGCTGCCAGGCGAAGACATCGATGCAGTAAAGACTGCTTTCGACAAGTTGATGCAGTCACAGCAGAAGCTCGGCGAAGAGATCTACAAGCAGCAGCCGGAAGGTGAAGCTGCAGCGGAGGCTTCGAGTGAAGATGTTGTTGACGCCGAGGTTGTGGACGACGAGGACACCAACAAGTAATGTCCGCAGAACTACAAAACCCAGAAGAAAACTCTGCCAACGAAGAATTAACCGTTGAAGATATTCTTTCTGCTGCTCCCGTTGACAAGGAGGCGGAATTAACCGCCGACTTGCAACGCTTGCAGGCTGAGTTTGTGAACTACAAGAATCGCGTTGAACGCGATCGCGATTTGGCTCGCAACTCTGCAGTGGCAGAAGTTATTCGCGCGTTTCTTCCGGCGCTTGATGATCTTGCACGTGCGGAGGCACACGGCGACCTTGACGGTTCACCGTTTGCCGCTGTCGTAACTAAGTTGCGAAATGCTGGAGACAAATTTGGTCTCAAGTCATTCGCAGCGAAGGGCGACAAGTTTGATCCAGAGATTCACAACGCTCTGGTTCAAACTCCAAACAATGAAGTAACCGAAACTGTAATCGCAGATGTGGTTGAGCCAGGCTTTATGCTCGGCGATAAACTTTTGCGTCCAGCGATGGTTGCAGTATTTATTCCGGCTGAGGGTTAATCAAAAAAGATGGCAAGTCAGGATTGGTTCGACAAGGATTTCTACAAGATTCTTGGCGTAGCTAAAGACGTCTCTGATGCCGAGCTGAAAAAGGTTTACCGAAAACTAGCCCGCCAGTATCACCCGGATTCAAACCCGGGCGATGCTAAGGCAGAGGCCAAGTTCAAGGAAATCAGCGAGGCATACAGCGTTCTATCCGACCCTGCCCAGCGCAGAGAATACGACCAGGTTCGAGCCATGGGCGGCGGTGCTCGCTTTACCGGCGGTGCTGGCGGTCAGGGCTTCCCTGGCGGATTCCCAGGTGGAGCCGGCGGATTCGAGGATGTCTTCTCGAACCTGTTTGGCGGCGGCGGTCGAGGCGGCTTTGGCGGGTTTGGTCCGCAGCGCGGTTCTGACCTCACCATGACCACCACTCTAAACTTCATTGACGGCGTAAAAGGCACCTCTATAAAGGTGAATCTTGGCGGTAAAGAGGTTTTGGTAAACATCCCGGCTGGCGTCAACGACGGTCAGAAGATCAAGCTGCGGGGCATGGGTCTGGCTTCACAAAACGGCGGCGAGGCC
>JBFYJA010000043.1:0-6771 GCA_041311675.1 Micrococcales bacterium
GTGCTTACCTGGGTATCTTCAAGAAGAGTGCTCTAGAAAAAGTTGGCGGTTACGACGAAGGCATCATCCGTGGTGAAGATTGGGACCTCGCCCAGCGCATCAAGAACACCGGTGGCAAGGTTTGGTTCTCGCCTGAACTTCGTGTGGTCTACTGGCCACGCGGTCGAGTGGCCAAACTGGCCAAGCAGTTCTATTCGACCGGAGTTTGGCGTGGCGACCTCAGCCGTCGCGATCCATCGGCAGCCTCTCGTCGCTACTGGGTGCCACCGATTCTGGTGGCTGGCACCATCTGGGGCTTCTTCCTCTTGGTTTTCGGGCACTGGCAGGGAATCTTGCCACTTGCTATTTACCTGCTCGGCGTGGCCTTCGTCGCGGTCACCGCGGCTGGGCTTAGCCTCAAATCTCGTGTCTCGTTGATAGTTGCCCTCACCACGATGCACTTCAGCTGGGGCTGGGGGTTTGTCATCGGCTTTCTTCGCGGAGCCACCGGCACCATCGATCGAAGTCGAGTCAGGAAGGGTTAGTTGTGAACGAAATCAAACGTTTGCTCAAGACTTACTCGCCAACTCGTGTAATCGGCGCGCTTCGCCGTAGACGTTCCGACTGGATGCGCAAACTTCAATACAGACCTCAGGCCACAACCAAACTTCGCGATGCCGTTCTGTTTGAATCTTTTCAAGGCAAGGTCATCGGCGATAACCCGCTTGATATTTTCAATGAGGTTAAAGAGCGTTTTCCAAATCTTGAACTGATTTGGGCAACAGGCAAAGGCACCACAGCGCCTGTCGGAGCGCGTGGTGTGCGCTTTGGTTCACGTGAATGGTTGCAGGCGCTTGCTACTTCAAAGTTTTTAGTGAACAACACAAATTTCCCGTGGTACTTCCGTAAAGTTCCTGGTCAGGTTTATTTGCAAACGTGGCACGGCACTCCACTAAAGCGTCTCGGTCGTGACATTCCAAATAATTACTTAACCAAGAGTTACCTCGACACCATGGATCGCGAAGCGACCTACTGGGACTATTTGATTTCACCTTCGCAATTTTGCACCGAGATTTTCCCTGGCTCATTTGGCTACAAGGGCAATATCATTGAAACCGGATATCCACGTAACGATCGCCTAAGCAAAATCACCGGAGCACAGCGACAAGAAATTCGCGAACGCATTGGCATTAGTGAGCCGAGCACTTATGTGGTGATGTACGCTCCAACCTGGCGCGACTACAACCGCAGTGCAACCGGAAACTGGCAGTCGGTCAACTTTATGGACGAAAACATTCAGCTGCCTGAAGGTTTCCAAATGATTTACCGTGGCCACACGAATACTCATGCGGTGCACAACTCTGGAGTTGCCGGGCGAGCAATCGACGTGACCCTATACCCGGACGTCACCGAGTTGTACATCGCAGCCGACGTACTGATTACCGACTTCTCATCCGTGATGTTCGACTACACCGTGACCGGCAAGCCAATCATGTTCCTGGCTCCAGACCTTGAGCGCTACCGCGCAGAACGCGGTTTCTACTTTGACTTCGAGGCCATGGCTCCGGGTCCAATCCTCAACACCGACGCCGAAGTGCTGCAAACACTAGGACGCATCGACCAGGTGAGCAGGGATTACGAAGCTCGCTACCGAGCTTGGCAGCAAAAGTTCAATTCGCTCGAAGATGGCAACGCGGCAAAGCGTGTGGTCGACATTGTTTGGGGCAAAGCGTGATCTCTCGAATTCGCAAGGCGCTAGCTGGCGGGGTGCTACCGGCAATTTACTATTCGATCGCACGGTTGGTGTGGTGGTTTAGTTTCCGTTTGTCGCAGCGCGATGAGTCAATTCCGAAGGTGTCCATCGTGGTTCCGGTTTACAACGTGGAGCAGTATTTAGCTGATTGCTTGCGAAGTATCTTGGCGCAGAATTACAAGAATTTTGAAATTATCGCGGTCAATGATGGCGCCACTGATGGTTCGGCAGCCATCTTGCAAAAGTTTGCCGCAACTACCTCAAAGCTTCGCATTATCACCCAACACAACCAGGGATTAGGTGCAGCGCGCAACGCTGGAGTAGCGGCGGCCCAGAATAGCGACTACCTAATGTTTGTCGATAGCGATGATTTGCTTCCGCTCGCGGCTGTTTCGCGATACGTAAAACAGGCACTGTTATCTGGCTCAAAGCTTGTAGTGGGTAAAACCGTTTGCTTCTACGGCATGCGATTCTTCGCCCGAACTTCGACCGCAAAATTCTTCACCAACAACCTCACTGCCACCAACTTGAATCAGCACCCTGAGTTCTTGGGTGATGCCACCAGTTGGAACAAGCTCTACGATTTCAAGTTCTGGCAGGAGCACAAGTTCGCTTTCCCGACCGGTGTTTGGTACGAGGACATGACTCTGGTTTGCACCGCATATCTGGCTGCTGGCAAATTCGATGTGCTTAAGACACCGAGTTACTTCTGGCGCGTGCGAGCAGAGGGTGAGAGTTTGTCTAAGCGCACCAAAGAACTCAAAGCGCTGCAGGATCGCCTGCTCTCAATCGAGCAGATTCACAAGATCCTGAAACGTGCCATCGAAAAGGGCCTCATTGAGCAGACCGTAATTGCCAGTTACCTGACCAGAATCATCTCGATGGACCTGCAGTTGTTTGTCGGCGAAATCCCGGACACTGATCAGCAGTACTTTGATGAGTTGCACAATCGTGCTGGTGCGGTACTGGCCGAAGCGGACGAAGCAGTCTGGGCGAATGCCACAGGGGCAAAACGATCGGCAGTTTGGGTGGCAATACACGGCTCCCGTGAGCAGGCAGTAAAGCAGCTCGAAGCCTAACTCGCAGACGATTCCAAGGCTAAATCTCAGGCTATTTAGGGCCTAAAAGTTAGGCTTAAAGCACACGTCGGGAGTTTGCCATGAAAAAAATCGCATCAGTTCTTGTCGCAACCGCTATCGCAGTGAGTCTTTCCGGTTGTGCTTTGCTGTATCCAAACTGGGGTACCGATCAGAACCCAGGCACATCGCAAAGCGCGCAGCCTAGCGAAACCCCAACGGAATCAACCACGGCCAGCCCGAGTGCTGCGCCAAAGTCGAAGGCGACCGTGCAAATCAGCGATGCCTACGCCGATGCAGCAGCCGGCACCCTTTCGGTGGTTGCCGCGGTTACCAATGTCACCCAGGATGGCGGCACCTGCACACTGATTTTGCAGAACGGCAACTCCACTAAGCGCTTGCCATTCAAAGCTGAGGCCAACGTCAATAGCACTCAGTGCCACCCAATGGATGTGCCATTGACCGGTTTGGTCAAAGGAACCGCAACGGTTTCGGTTGAGTACGAATCTGCTACCCACTTTGGAACTTCTGCAACGCAGACGGTTAACATCCCGTAATTAGTTAATGAATAAACCCCTGAATCGCGCAATCGCCATTGCAACAACTTTGTTGCTTGGCTTGATTGGCCTCGTCGCGATTCAGGCGCCTGCGGCAAATGCGGCCGATGCGAGCCGATTCGATCCCGGGCTTATTATCAGCGACAGTGTTTTTTACGACTTTGGCACTATGACCGCAACTGAAATTCAAAGATTCTTGGAAAGCAAAGTTCCGGTCTGTAAAGCAAACGATGGCGGTCCAACCTGCTTGCGTGATTACGTCATGGATACGCCAGAAAAAGCTGGTGAAGATGGCAAGTGTGCACCGCTTGCGGCCAAGACCAATGTCAAAGCGTCACAGATTATTTATGACATCGCTCGTGCCTGTGGAATTAATCCGCGCGTGCTGATTGTCTTTCTACAAAAAGAGCAGGGTTTGATTCAAGCAACAAATCCAACCGCTTACATGTATAAAGCCGCGCTTGGTTTTGGTTGCCCGGACAGCGACCCGGCAATCTGCGGAAAGGTTCACACCGGCCTTTTCAATCAGTTGTACAAGGGTGCCGGCCAGTTGCAGTGGTACGGAGATCCGCGTGGTTCGTATACCTATCTAAAGGTTGGCCGCACCGCGAACATTCTTTACAACCCAAGCTCTAGTTGCGGTAAAAAACCGGTGATGATTAAGAGCATCGCAACATCGGCACTTTATTACTACACGCCTTACACACCGAACGATGCAGCACTCAAGAATCTTTACGGTACAGGCGACTCATGCAGTGCTTATGGAAATCGAAACTTCTGGCGCTTTTACACCGACTGGTTTGGTAGCCCAATCGGTGGTGGCTTCTTGCTCAAGGGTGAGGGTGCCGACGTTTACCTAATCGTGGATAACAACAAGTACCTGATTAGTGATCCAGATTTGATTAATGCGCTCAAGCCGCTTGGACCACTTGGCACAATCTCGCAGGACTATCTCGACACCTTTAAGTCGATGGGCAATCTGAGCCGCATCGTTAAGTCGGCTACCAACCAGTACTACTTCGTTGACGCCAGCACTAAGTTTGCCTTCAGTAGCTGCCAGCAAGCCGCCACTTTCGGCCTCGACTGCGCACAGGCTGTGCAGTTGACTGGTTCGCAATTGGCTGCACTTGCCGACGGCCCGGCGATGACCGAATTGGTAACCGGCGAAGATGGCACCGGCCAGTACCTGATCAGCCAAGGTGTGAAGCGTCAGATTCTGGACAGTAATTCACTCGCAGCTAATGGCATCAGCGTTCCGCTAACCGCGTCAACCAAGATTAGCGCTTACAAGTATCTGCCTTGGGGTAAGCCGATCATCGCCGAGCGAACCATCTTCAAAAATTCAAACACTGGTCAGCTCGGTGTCTACATTGGCGGTCAGTACTTTGCCATCGATGAGGCCACTGCTAAAGATGTCAACTTTACGATTTGGTTTACGCAATCGAGTGGCACCATGACCACCGATGGTCTCGGCGCATCGAATAGCCAGGTGGCAATCAAGAGCATTGTGGCTAATCCTGCAGGAGATACCTACATGATTAGTTCGGTTGGTAAGCAGCAAATTGTTAATCCAAAAGAAGTCATCACAGCCCCAACCGTTGTCACTGATGCCTTACTCAATACGATTCCAACAATTTACGAAAAGCTAACCGCGCCATTCTTCGCGAAGACCAAGACCGACAAAATCATCTACTACGTCTCGGCTACAGAGAAGCGCCCAACCATTTCCACTGCCGATCGCACCGCGCTCGCAACCGAAATGACGAATCCGACTGTGCAGGTATTTGGTCCAGCTGCATTCGCGCTCATCACCACCGGTAAGTCGGTTATTCCAAATGGAACTTTTGTGAAGTCGGCGAAAAGCGGGCTGAACTACTGGATCACCGGTGCACACTCCATGGCATTGGTACCAAATACAGATGACGCCACCCAGTTTGGTTTAGGCAAAACTCGCTCGGCATCTTCAATCGACCTGACAGGCTACAAGCAATCAGCAAAGCTCACCGGCAGCAAGGTGAGTTGCGATGCGCAGACTTACATTGCTATCAACGGCAGCTACTACAAGGTAGCCGCTGAGAATGCGGTGCACTACGCGGGTGGAACAATTGCACTTTCATCTACGGTCTGTGCGCGCCTAAAAGTTGCCACGGCAGAACTCGGACGATTTATTCGCACCCCGGACAAGGTCTTCTGGTTGATCCAGAAGGGTCAGCGCCGCCAGATTGCCAATGCCACCAAGTACCAGGAACTCAGGGGAGACCTGCTCCCTGCGGTTGCCGTGGATTACTACTTCGCCAAAAAGCAGGCGCTTGGCAAAGCGGCTCCGGCAGTCTTGATTGAGGCCACGGCAACCCCAACTCCTACGCCGACGGCATCCCCGTCGCCGACCAGGACGCCAACTCCGACTCCAACCGCAACCAAGACGGCAACCCCAACGCCAACACCTTCGGCTACCGCCAAGACCTACATCGTGGTTAGTGGAGATTCATTGCAAAGAATCGCCACCAAATTTGGCGTAACTGTGACTGCGCTCAAGAGTGCCAACAAGCTCACCAGCGACGTCATCAAAATCGGTCAAAAACTGGTGATTCCATAGACTTGACCCATGTCTAAACAGGTCGTCATTCTTGCTGCCGGTATGGGTACGCGCTTAGCTCGTCCGCTACCAAAGCCGCTAACCGAATTGCGCGATGGTCGTTCGATCATGAAACAGCAAATCGACAACCTGAAGTTCGCATTCGACGAAAGCTACCGCGTGATGATCGTGGTCGGCTTCAAGCTCGAAGCAATCATCGAGCGCTTTCCAGAAGCAACTTTTGTTTACAACGAATTCTTTGACCAAACCAATACTTCAAAGAGTTTGCTAAAAGCACTTCGCGCATCAGGTGATGGTGGAGTGCTTTGGATGAATGGCGATGTAGTTTTTGACCCTCAAGTATTGGTGCGCGTTACTCCGATGATGGAAGAAAATCAATCTTTCATCGTGGTAAACCAATCAAAGGTGAGCGATGAAGAGGTCAAGTACACACTTGATGCCGATGGTTACATCAACGAACTTTCAAAGCAGGTAGTCGGTGGTCTAGGTGAAGCGGTTGGCATCAACTTCGTTTCTGCGCAAGACAAGGCAGCTCTAATTCAGCGACTTGTCGAAGTGGACGACCAGGATTACTTTGAGCGCGGCATCGAATACGCGATTGAAAAAGACGGCGCCCGTTTCAAGGCAGTCGACATTAGCGATTTATACGCTGTCGAGGTTGACTTCGCCGAAGACCTAGAGAGAGCAAACGAGCTCTTTTAGGAGTTCTGCCTCGCGTCTCGAGGAACTCTTCGGGGTCATTCGCCTTCACCGCGAACAACACGACCATTGCCCAGCCGAGCTCGAGCAACATTCGGCTTTCGGTAAGGT
>JBFYJA010000044.1:0-6618 GCA_041311675.1 Micrococcales bacterium
CTCGGATAATTGCGCTGACATTTTTGGGTGGATTCGTCGGCACTGGCTTTCGATATTTACTGAATCAAAACATCGAGGGGCTTTTCCAAGGACTCTGGGTTGCCAATCTGCTCGGCGCTGTCGCCATTGGAGTTTTCCTCGAAATCAAATGGTTTAGCACTGATGCTCGCCGTTCATTCTTTGTAACCGGTTTTGCTGGTGGTTTCACCACAATGAGCGGGCTTACACTTTTGACTTTTTACAGCTGGTACGGGGTTCTAGCGCAGGTTCTGCTCGGGTTCGTTTTGTACCTCGCCACCAGATGGTTGATTGCGAGGTTGACTCGTGTTTGATCCTGGATTACTAATTGCTGTGGCCGCCGCCGGAGGATTCGGTTCGGTGCTGAGACTATTTGCCGGTCGCTGGAGCGGCTGGTTGCCGTGGGGTATTTTGACCGCGAATACGGTCGGAGCAGTCATTTTTCTCTTAGCAATGTCCAACAATAGCCCAAGCTCCCTTATCGTCACCACCGGAATTTGCGGCGGATTGTCCACCTTTAGCGCGGTTGTTGCCGATGCCGGCAATTATCTTCGCGATCGCCGCTATCTAAAGGCCAGCTTGAATCTGCTGGCTAACCTTCTAGTGCCAGTGCTGGCCTGTTTACTAACTGCCGGTGTCATCGGGCTTTTGCTAAACTAGCCAAAGCAAATCGTCGATTAGTTGGGAGCCAGCCATGGGGCGCGGCCGTCAAAAAGCGAAAAACACTAAAGTGGCTCGCGAGCTGAAGTACTTCAGCCCAAACACCGACCTCGACGCGCTTCAAAAAGAAATCGGTAGCACCGAGTCTGAAGATCAATACGAAGATAAGTGGGCTGACCTTTACGACGACGAAGATTCCGAAGAGGATGATTCTGATGACGAAAAAGACGAAGAGTCTGAGAACTAAGCCCGACTAATTTTTACCTGTTCATCGCGAGCGACAACTTTGATGCGCTCGCGATTTTCATTTTCGCCGAGCTTCTGCTCGTGAGAATCAAGCTTCAGCCAGCCCTGCCAATCGGTGTATTCCACTCCTCGAGCATCGAGGGTCTTTAGTATTTCGCCGGGGGCAGTCGGTGATTTCAGTTTCGGAATATCGGCTACAAGGTTTTCAATAGTTTCGGTTGCATCACTCTTGGTGTGGCCAATCAAACCAACCGGTCCGCGCTTTATCCAACCGGTGGCATAAATACCATCCGCGACTCGTCCACCCACGTTGGTAATAACACCGAGTTTTTCGTCAAATGGAATTTCAGGAAGTGCAGAACCGAAGTATCCAATAGCACGGTAAACCGCCTGCACTTCGTGCTCAAAGGTCTCACCGGTACCGGTGCGCTCAAACTTGATGCCGGTGACTTTGTCATCACCAAGAATCGCAACCGGAGTTGAATAAAAGTGCAGGTGCAAGCGACGTGATGCTCCGGTAAGTTCGCGTTCGCGCCATGATTCCATGATTCGCGCCATAACTTTGTGCTGGTTGGTAACGCCTTCGGCGTCTTCGTCAAACCAACCCTCAGGAAAATCTTCGTCGTAAAGCACGATGTCAACGTCTTCGACTTCGCCGAGTTCACGCAATTCGATAGGAGTGAACTTAATGTTCGCTGGACCGCGACGACCAAAAACGTGAACATCGGTAACCGGTGACGCCTTGAGACCTTGATAAACGTTGTCTGGAATATCGGTGCTGAGCATGTCATCGGCGTGCTTTGCCAACACGCGAGCCACATCGAGGGCTACGTTACCGTTGCCGAGCACCGCTACCTGCTTGGCCTCAAGCGGCCAGGTGCGCGGATAGTCAGGGTGGCCGTCGTACCAAGCCACGAAGTCTGCCGCTCCGTATGAACCTGCAAGATCAATACCCGGGATGTTGAGCTGAGCATCCTTGATGGCTCCGGTGGCAAAAATCACTGCGTGATAGTGCTGCTTGATGTCATCAAGGGTGAGGTCTGTGCCAAAAGTTACGTTGCCGTAGAAACGGATCTTTCCGTCGTTGAGCATCTCATGAAGCGAGTTCACGATGCCTTTGATGCGTGGGTGATCCGGAGCTACTCCGTAGCGAATCAATCCATATGGCGCAGGCAGCGAATCGAAAAGATCAATTTCAACATCTGGGTATTGGTGCGCCAAAATATTGCCGGCGTAAATTCCTGCCGGTCCAGCACCAACAATCGCTACATGTAGAGTCATCTTCTTAAATTTACTTCTTCAAAGGTTTGATTGCCCAGGTTACAAAAATAGCGGCGATAGAAATAATTGCACCGGAAACAAAAGCCCAGTGTGCTCCGTCGGTAGCTGCCCGAATGTCGGCAACTTCGCCACCATTTTTCGCTGCCACTGATACCAACGTAAATACTGTGATCATCATCGCAGTTCCGGCTGCGCCAGCAATCTGTTGGGCTGCTCCAGTAATGGCGGTTCCGTGTGGATACAACTTTGGTTCGAGTGAAGAAACCGAAACGGTGAACAACGGAGTAAAAATGAACGCCAAACCGGCACCCAAAATAAAGTTCGATACAAATAATTGCCAGAGCTGAGTGTTGATGTCAAAAGTACACATGTAGATCAAAGACAGTGAGGCAACGATAGTACCCGGTCGCATTAACTTAGTTGGACCGTACTTGTCTGAAAGTCGGCCAACGTAAGGCGAAATCAGTCCGTTAAACAAAGTTCCCGGCAGTAATGCCAGACCAATCTGCAGCGCGGTGAATCCAAGCGCGGTCTGCGCAAAAATCGGCACCAATAATGCGAGACCGAACAGGCTGACACACATCGCTAACAATACGAATGTGCTGAGCGCAAAAGTTCGTGAGCGGAAAACGTTTACGTCTAGAAGCGCGCGGTCTTCTTTGGCCAATTTGAGCTGACGGCGCACGAACCAGACCATGGCTACAAGCCCTACGGCAAGCGGAATGTAAGGGCTGAGCAGTGCCTTGCCACGAGCCTGGTCGCCAAATGAGCTGAGCCCATAAATCAACCCGCCGAAGGCAAAGACCGAGATGACCACAGATAGCCAGTCGATGCCAGCCTTGCTGCGCTCTTGCTCGCCACGGACCTTGTTGTAACCAAACAGTGTGACAACGAGAGCGATTGGAAGAATGATCCAAAAAATTGTGCGCCAGTTTGAAAAGTTCAAAACCAAACCACCGAAAGATGGGCCAATTGCCGGCGCAACGCTCATGACAATTCCGATGTTGCCCATGATGCGGCCACGTGATCCCTCGGGCACCAAAACCATGATGGTGGTCATGAGCAAAGGGAACATGAGTCCGGCACCGGCCGCCTGAATTACTCGCCCAACTACCAAGAAAGCAAATGCCGGTGCAATCGCACAAACCAAAGTTCCGATTGTGAATGCGCCCATTCCGTAGAGGAACAAACGTCGACGACTAAATCGCACCTGCAAATAACCAGTAGTTGGAATTACCACGGCAACCGTCAACATGAACGCGGTGTTCAGCCACTGGCCGGTACTCTCAGGAATTTGTAATTCCTTCATTACCTGCGGAAGTGCAACTCCGAGAGCTGTTTCATTTAGCATTCCAATGAATGCAGTTACCAAAAGAGTTCCGATGATGACCGCGGACTTGCGGTCAAGTTTTTCGTGCTTCATTTGAGCTTTCTTAGTTGGCGAATTTGCCAACCAGACGAACCGCTCCACCCTCAACGCCCTTAGCGCCATGAACGTAGCTGCTCAAATCTGCCGGAGCATTTTCGATTACACCCAGCTGCCAAGTTGGCACACCGAGTTCATTTAGTTTGGAAGAAATCTTGTCTGCGCTAGCGGGATCAACTACGACTGCCTGGCCGAGGCCGAGGTTCCAAGTGCCTTCAACTGATTCGAGTGAGAAGTCACCCCAACCGGCAAGCACACGGAATACCTCCTGCGGAGACCAGGTAGAACGATCGACATCAAGAGCCAATCCCTCTGGCAATACACGGGCGATATTGGCAGCAATGCCACCGCCGGTGATGTGACTCATGGCGTGTACCGAGTCACCTATAGCGGACTCGAGAAGTGAATTGAGCACGCCGGTGTAAAGTCGGGTTGGCTCAAGCAATACTTCGCCGAGCGAGCGACTACCGAATTCGGCAACCGACTTGCGGTAATCCAGGCCGGAATCGGCAACCACCTTACGCACGAGCGAATAGCCATTTGAGTGCAAACCTGAAGACTGCATACCGAGCACAACATCGCCGGACTTTACCTTCTGCGGGCCAAGTAGTTTGGTGGCATCGACCACACCAACCGCAGCGCCGGCTACGTCGTAATCGTCTGGGCCAAGTAATCCAGGGTGCTCAGCGGTTTCGCCACCAACCAGTGCAACGCCTACTGAAGAACATGCTTCTGCGATGCCGCGCACGATATCGGCGATGCGCTGTGGCACCACCTTTCCGCAAGCGATGTAGTCGGTCATGAACAAACTCTTAGCGCCAACCACAACGATGTCGTCAACCACCATGCCAACGAGATCCTGACCAATGGTGTCGTGCTTGTCGATGATCTGCGCGATAGCAACCTTGGTACCAACACCATCGGTCGAAGTGGCTAGTAGTGGGCGATCGAAATTCTTAAGGAATGAAACGTCCATCATTCCCGCAAAGCCACCGAGGCCACCAACCACCATGTCGTTGTGTGTAGCGCCAACCGCACGCTTCATCAATTCAACGGCAAGGTCGCCAGCGTGAGTGTCAACCCCAGCTGCTGCGTAGGCATCAGTCATTTAAAGTTTCCTGTTGTTCGCGCACCAGTTTGTCGCTCTCGCTGTCTGGTCCTGGGTTGCATGCAGCATCATCTGGCTTCTCTAGCAAGTTTTTACCAAGGCGATCCAGAGTTGGAAGTTCAATCGGATAGGTACCAGTAAAGCAAGCGGTGCACAAAGTTTTTTCTTCTTGCCCAGATGCAGCGACCATTCCTTCTTTCGAAAGATATCCGAGTGAGTCAGCGCCGATTGATTTACGAACGTCGTCAACGCCTAGTCCGGTTGCAATCAATTCCGCACGCGTTGCAAAATCGATTCCGTAGAAACATGGCCAAGTAATTGGTGGCGATGAAATACGAACGTGAATTTCTGCAGCTCCTGCTTCGCGCAACATTTGCACGAGCGCACGCTGAGTATTTCCACGAACGATTGAGTCATCGATAACCACGATGCGCTTGCCGCGAATAACTTCTTTCAGCGGGTTCAACTTCAAGCGAATACCGCGCTGACGAATGGTCTGCGACGGCTGAATAAAGGTGCGGCCAACGTAGGCGTTCTTCACCAAACCGTGGCCAAAAGGAATACCTGATTCCTGCGAGTAGCCAATAGCAGCGGGGGTTCCAGACTCGGGAGTCGGAATAACCAAGTCGGCCTCAACCGGATATTCGCGGGCTAGTGCCTTGCCCATGTCTACGCGTGCGTCATAAACCACACGGCCATTGATCGATGTATCTGGACGTGCGAGATAGACGTATTCAAAAACACAGCCAGCACGCTTGGTCTCTGCAAAACGTGAAGAGCGCAAACCGTTTTCGTCAATCGCAATTAATTCACCTGGTTCAACTTCGCGAACGAATGACGCACCAACAATATCCAGCGCGGCAGTTTCAGATGCCACTACCCAACCGCGCTCAAGTCTTCCGAGCACTAGCGGACGAACACCCTGAGGATCACGCGCTGCATAAAGCGTGTGCTCATCCATGAACACCAAACAGAAAGCACCCTTTACCTTTGGAAGTAATTCCAAAGCGGTTGCTTCGAGTGTGTGATCCAAGTCGCCGGCGAGTAGTGCGGTTAGCACAGCGGTGTCTGTGGTGTTGCCACCAGTGATTTCGTTTGTGCCCTGATTTGGATAACGCTCTGAAAGCATCTCCAACAAATCGGCAGTGTTGGTTAAGTTTCCGTTGTGTGCAAGCGCGACTGTCCCTGCAGAAGTGCGACCAAGAGTTGGCTGAGCATTACGCCAAGAAGAGGCTCCGGTGGTTGAGTAACGGTTGTGGCCAACCGCGATGTGTCCAACCAAAGACTCAAGTGCGCTTTCGCTAAAGACCTGCGAAACCAATCCCATGTCTTTGTAAACCAAAATCTTTTCGCCGTTAGAAGTTGCGATACCGGCTGATTCTTGACCGCGGTGCTGAAGAGAATAAAGTCCGAAGAAGGTTAGCTTTGCCACTTCTTCACCAGGTGCCCAAACTCCGAATACACCACACTGATCTTTGGGTGCTTTTTCGTCGTCTTCGCTGACCGCGAGATCGAAATTTAGAAGTCCGTCGCCTCTAAGCAATGGGCTTTTCCTGTCGTTTGGAGGGGATTACCTCTCTAGTTTAGTTGCCTCTAGAGTCTTGGCTCGAGCCGAAGAAATTGCATCGAGCACTAGAGCAACCACCAAACCGAGAGCCATAAAGATGCCGGTTCCGTAGGCGACAACCATGCCAAAAAAGTTCTGCGAGGCCTGGATCCCCCATGCCGTTGCCAGCGAAACAATCAATCCGATTACCCCAGCGGTCACCACAAATGGAATGATTCGAGGCGCCTTGCGCACTGAGACGGTTGCTTTGGTTTCTTTGATTTTGGCCACGGTCAATTAAACCAGTGGCAGGTGAGCTTTTATTTCCGCACG
>JBFYJA010000045.1:0-6528 GCA_041311675.1 Micrococcales bacterium
GCGTTTAGTTTAACGGTGACCGGCTGCGCTACGGCGCCAGGTTCCAGGGTGAAGTCGCGGGAACAACATGATGACCGCGCAAATAATGATCGAGCCGTAAGCCCAGGTATCGCCAAGTTGGTTTCCGAGAATGAGCACTTCCCCACCTGGTTGCTTTTGCGCGAGCCAGAACACAGTCGCAATAAATACCAGCGAATTCAAATACAAAGCCCCGCGCGAATTACGCATTAGTCGAAGCGCCAGAGTCAAAGAGAAAACCATAGTCAATGCAACAACTAGACCAATTGGGAAAGCCGATGCATCTGTGGTTTTGATTGAGTGCAACAGAGTTCCAGCTAGCCCAAGTAAGAACCCAAGCGGGGTTGCCCAGAAAATGGTCAACAATGGGCGGAGCAGGACGAGTGGACTCGGGTTTGCTTTTCGCAAACGCTCTGGTGCGTCATATCGAATTTCTTTACCGCGGACAACCGAATAAGTTTCTGCAAAATTGGCCACTTGGGATGCATGGGCCTCGAGTGCAGATTTTTTGAAAGGAGCAGTTTTAGCTCCACCGACTTCAACATCGAAACGCTCACCTGGTTCTGCGATTACCCAGAACTGCGGTCCTTTGCCTTTGCGAGATCGACGGTACTGACGAATTGCCATTGCCGTGGCTTGGTGCGCCATCTTGTGATCAGGGTGACCAAATCCGCCTTTTGAGTTGTAAGTAATTACGGCATCAGGTTTGAAATCTTTAATTACGTTCAAAATGTCTTCAGCAATTACGGCAGTGCCTGCCGCAGCCAACGACATTTCATCCACGCGATGTTTTTTTGTGGGCTTACCCATCGCGTTGATACGCATGCCGCTGTCTAAGAAGGCTCTGGTGCCGGCAAAGGAGTGAAGTAGTTTCCCTCCAGCTTGCTTGAACGCTTCAAATGCTCCACGAAGTTCACCCGAGCGGAAGGCACCCATTGATGCAAGCTGCCCCTCAAGACCCTTGAGTTCTTCGAGTTTCATCTTGCCGCGCTCACCGCGAGTGAGAGTGAGCACATAGACATCACCGCCGGCTTGAAGGCGATCAGCAATCACGTGACCGGTAAATAGGCTCTCGTCATCCGGGTGCGCATGAACAATCAAAGTCCTGCGTGATGAGAGGGTCGGCTTTGCCATGTGTCTACTTTAAGCGAGGACCGCTGGAGTCCGCTTGATAGTTACTCCTTGACAACTTAGGTTTGCCTAACTTAGGCTCACCTAAGTACCCGAAACTCGGCTGATACCGAGCAGAAAGGCAGAAATGCTAGCCAACCTCGTAATTGGATTCCGCGAAGGGCTCGAAGCAGCCCTGATCATCGGCATCCTTGCCGCCTACCTCGTAAAACTCAATCGAAAAAATGAGCTCGGAAAACTTTGGATCGGTGTTGGCGGAGCAATTGCAGTATCTGTGACCCTAGGTGTGATTTTGGGAGTCTTAGTTGAAAACGTACCCGAGGGAACCAACGAACTTATTGCCGGCCTGACCAGCATTCTTGCCGTGGTGTTTGTCACCTGGATGATTTTCTGGATGGCTAAGCAATCCCGTGCGCTTTCTAAAGAATTACGTGACCAAGTCGATCACGCTCAGAAAACGGGATGGGCAATGGCCGGAATCGCATTCCTTGCTGTAGTTCGCGAAGGAATCGAAACCTCGGTTTTCCTTTGGAGTTCATCGCGCGCTGCAGGTGCAGATACGTATCCGGCGCTAGGTGCATTAATCGGTTTTGCAGCTGCAACTATTTTAGGATTCGCTATTTACCGTGGTGCGGTAAAACTCAATCTTTCGAAGTTCTTTGCTTACACGGGAGGGTTCCTGATTTTGGTGGCGGCGGGAATTTTGTGTTACGGAATTCACGAACTTCAAGAAATTGGACTGCTGCCATTCCTGACAGCCCAAACCTACGATCTCTCGGCTGTAATCATAGAAGGTGGAGTGCTCGATACATTCTTACGCGGAACAATCAGCTTCAGATCAACTCCATCGCAGCTAGAGAGCCTGCTTTGGTTTGCATACCTTATTCCAACCGCAATTCTTTACTATCGCGGGACAAGTAAAAAGTAATTACTCGCTGGCGCGCTTGCGTGCCGAAGCTAGTCGCGCTCGAACGTTTGGGTCAAGCTCAACCTTGCGAATACGAGTAGCCTCAGGCGTAACCTCAACACACTCGTCTTCGCGAGCAAACTCTAGACACTCTTCAAGCGACAGCTTCTTCGGTGGAGTTAGTGACTGGAATTCGTCAGACGAAGCTGCACGCATGTTGGTCAACTTCTTTTCCTTGGTGATGTTGACTTCCATGTCGTCTGCGCGGGAGTTCTCACCAACAACCATTCCGCCGTATACCTCTTCGGTTGGCTGAACGAAGAATGCTCCACGCTCCTGCAGTGCAATCATCGCGAATGGAGTGGCTACGCCTGCGCGGTCGGCAACCATCGATCCGTTTTGACGAGTAACGATTTCACCAGCCCATGGCTCGTAACCTGCTGAAATTGCGTTAGCGATACCGGTGCCCTTGGTGGTGGTTAGGAATTCGGTACGGAAACCGATCAAACCACGGCTCGGCACTAGGAACTCCATGCGAACCCAACCGGTTGAGTGGTTGATCATATTCTTCATACGACCCTTGCGAGCAGCCATCAGCTGAGTAATTGCACCCAAGAACTCTTCTGGAACATCGATGGTCAAGTCTTCAACCGGCTCGTGTAGCTTCCCGTCAACCTTCTTAGTAACAACCTGAGGCTTTCCAACGGTTAGCTCGTAACCCTCGCGACGCATCTGCTCAACGAGGATGGCAAGTGCTAGCTCACCACGACCCTGAACTTCCCAAGCGTCTGGACGCTCAGTAGGCAGAACCTTGATCGACACGTTACCGATTAGCTCGCGGTCAAGGCGATCCTTCACCAAACGGGCGGTGACCTTTGCGCCCTTTACTCGTCCGGCCATAGGAGAAGTGTTGATACCGATTGTCATCGAGATGGCAGGGTCGTCAACGTGAATTAGTGGAAGCGCACGCACATCGTTCGGGTCTGCCAGGGTCTCACCGATGGTGATGTCCTCGATACCTGCAACCGCAACGATGTCACCAGGACGTGCTTCTTCGGTTGGGAATCGCTCAAGCGCTTTGGTCTTAAGTAGTTCAGTGATCTTCACGTTCTGAGTTGTGCCATCGTGGCGAACCCAAGCAACCTGCTGACCCTTCTTCAAAGTTCCGTTGTAAATACGAAGCAATGCAAGGCGGCCAAGGAATGGCGATGCGTCCAAGTTAGTTACGTGCGCCTGAAGCGGGTGTGCGTCATCAAACTTTGGAGCTGGAATAAACTTCATGATTGCTTCGAACAATGGCTCAAGATCGTCATTGTCTGGAAGAGTGCCGTCAGCCGGCTTAGTTAGCGAAGCTGCACCGGCACGACCTGATGCGTAGATAACCGGAAGATCAAGGATTGAATCAACGTCTAGGTCTGGTACATCTTCGTGAATGTCTGATGCAAGACCAAGAAGAAGGTCGTGAGTTTCCTCAACAACCTCGTCGATACGAGCATCCGGGCGGTCGGTCTTGTTAACCAAAAGAACAACCGGAAGCTTTGACTCAAGTGCCTTGCGCAAAACGAAACGAGTCTGCGGTAGCGGACCTTCAGATGCATCAACCAGTAGCACGACACCGTCAACCATTGAAAGCCCACGCTCAACTTCGCCACCGAAGTCGGCGTGACCAGGGGTGTCGATTACGTTGATGGTGATCTCTTTACCGTTCGCGTGCTTACCCTTGTATGCAATCGCGGTGTTCTTGGCGAGAATGGTAATTCCCTTTTCGCGCTCTAGATCTCCGGAGTCCATGACTCGCTCGCCCACTGTGCCGTGGTCGCTGAATGAACCGGTTTGACGAAGCATCGCATCGACCAGAGTGGTCTTTCCGTGGTCTACGTGGGCGACAATCGCTACGTTGCGGATGTCATCTCTAGTGGTCAGAGCCATTTTTCGGTCCTTTATTTTGAATCGTTCAGGGCACAACAATAAAGGCGCCTAAGAAGGAAATTGTGGGTGTATCACCCTCGATAACCTCAGTCTAATCGCTAGACCGCCAGCAACCTAGTTAGAAACAGACCAGTTCCAGTAGCCATAGGTCGCCGAAGCCCCAATCGGAGAGGCAATTACGGATTTAATCTTCTTTCCGTAGGCCAGCATCGACGGTACCTGATATAGAGGAAGACCAAATTGTGACGCATAAAGCTGTGCATCGATCTTTTTTAAGGTTGCAACCTGGTCGATTGCCTCTGCCTTGCCAGAGAGATCACCTAATAGCGAATCCAAGGCTGGGTCGGCAAACTTCGTTACAGATGAGCCGGTAAACCAGTAAGGATCGCCGCCAACTTCACCGGCTAGAGACTCGGTGGCGATATAAACATCAAACTCACCAGTCGTATATACCTCGCGTGGGTTGCGACTTGAAACATCGATTAAGTTGAAGCCAACAATGCCCGCATATTGATTCAGCAAGTTGAATTCGGCTTTGGCACGCGGATTGTTTTGGTCGTAAAGAACTCGGACATCTATCGGTGTACGGAAATTGCTTTGCTTCAGCAACTCTTGCGCTTGTTCAGCATTCTGAATTATGTAACTGGCTGATCCGTTTGTTTCAATAAATGGGGAGTAGTAATTCGACTTACTCGAATAAATCCAAGATTTAGCTTCAATCACCGGACTGTCGGCGGACAAGGCAGTAAGAATTTTTGCAATCGGAACCATCTTCAAGAAAGCCGTTCGCAGCACGGAAACCTTTGTTACGTCATTACCTGCCGAAGCAAAGATACTCCCCTCGCCAAAATTCAACATAATGGCCTCAATACTGTGACTTCCACCGACCTCAAGAGTCGAACCGGTTGATTTTGCTAAAGCAACCAAATCAGAGACTGTTGCGATACCTGATTCCCTCGGTGAAGCAACATCGATCTGGTCAGATTGAAGCGCTGCCATCATTGCAGTTGAATCGCTCAAAAACTTAATCTCAACAGTTTCAATTTTGGGTGCCGGACCCCAGCTAAAGTTTGAGTTCGCTTTGAGAGTTAGCGACTTACCTTCGCTAAAAGCGGTAACCAGGTATGCGCCAGCCCCAATCTTTGGAGCCAACGTGCCTAGGTTTCGTGCCAAATACAAATCAGCGTATTTTTCAGCAAGCAGTTTTTGATCTTCGAGATTTGCGGTTGAGACCGCCGCGGTAAAGCGAGACAGAGCCGCAGAGTTATCTGATACTCCAAAAGCCTTTTGGGCCACGATGTGCGCGGCTGCGTTGATGGTCAACGAAGTCCTGTAGTCCGCTACAGGGTGATCAAAGGTAATGGTCAATGATTTGAGGTCGCTCGAAACCACAGGAACCGAGGTTGCCCACTTCAAACCCGAACCGGTTCGACTCGAATTAAATCCAGCATCGAGAGGGTTTCTGGCTGCGAGCCATGAAAGTAATAGGTCATTTGCTGAAACTTCCTGACCATCAGACCATTTAGCTGCTCCGGTTAATGTGTAGCGAACTTGATATGGCTGCTTACTCACCACCGTAACGGTGCCAAATTCTTTATTGGCGACCAAGGTTTCGTCTGAGTCGACATAGTAAAAACTGGGAGTTGTAAGGGCTGCAACTTCTTGATTGGTTTCAAGCGAGCCATCAGCCGTCACATTGTCTGCATTGAGTGAATTGAAATCATTCAGCAAAGCGACTCGAATGGCCGAGCCTACTTGGATACCACCAGTAGAGCAGGCAGTAAGACCAACCAGCGACAGAGCGACAATAGTCAATGCCGCAAGAATCTTCTTCACGAATTGAAGTTTACTTTGATGCCAATCGGGCTTCGCGACGCTTACGTTGTTCGTCTGGATCAGGAATTGGTACCGCGGCAATCAGGCGCTGCGTGTATGGATCTTTAGGGTTTCTGAGAATCTCATCTCGCGAGCCAACCTCAACAAGGCTGCCACTCTTCATAACTGCAATGCGATGAGCCAAAATGTCGACTACAGCCAAGTCATGGCTAATGAATAGGCAGGCGAACTTCAACGAATCTTGCAGCTCCTGAAGCAAGTCAAGGAATCTAGCCTGAACCGATACGTCCAACGCCGAGGTTGGCTCATCCGCAATTAGCAATTCAGGAGTTAGAGCCAGTGCACGAGCAATTCCAACTCGTTGACGCTGCCCTCCGGACAGTTCATGTGGATATCTGTTTCGATAACTCTTTGGCAGTTCAACCTTGTCTAGAAGTTCTTCGACCAGGTGATCCAACTCTTTACCCTTAGCTACCTTGCCAAGCAGAATCGGCTCTCCGATGCTTTGACCAATTGGTAGTCGAGGATTAAGTGAGCTTGCCGGATCCTGAAAAACGATTCCGGTTTTTGCACGAATCGGTCGCAAGTCTTTGTCTCTAGCTCGACTGATGTCGATGCCGGCAACGCTTAGTTGTCCTGTAGATACAGGAAGTAGTCCGACAGCCGCACGTCCTACGGTAGTTTTTCCAGACCCTGACTCCCCGACC
>JBFYJA010000046.1:0-6510 GCA_041311675.1 Micrococcales bacterium
ATCGAATATCTAGGTAGTCAAGGTTGGCCGTATCCGCATTCGCTGATGATGGCTTTCACTGCGCGAGTGCGAGGCGATCAAAAGCATTTGGCAGATGGTGTTGAAATTGCAAAGCTGCGTTGGTTCTCGCGTGAAGATATTGCAAATGAAAAAGATTCGATTCTGTTTCCTGGTCCGTTGACCATCGCTCGTGCGATGATCGAGCACTGGTACGGCGGTCCGATCGATGTGGCGAGTCAATGAATCCAGACGCCATTCTCGAAGCATTAGATGAGGAGCAGCGCAAGGCTGCCGAGTCACTAGTTGGTCCAACTTGCATCTTGGCTGGTGCCGGTACCGGTAAGACTCGAACCATCACCCACCGAATTGCTTACGGCATTGCCAAGGGGCATTACTCGGCCAATCGCGTGCTTGCGCTTACCTATACCAACCGCGCTGCCGGAGAACTTCGCGCACGCTTGCGCAGCCTCGGCGCTGCGGGAGTGCAGGTCAAGACCTTCCACGCCGCTGCCTTGGCACAGCTTGAACACTTCTGGCCGCAGTTTGCCGGGGTACCAGCTCCGCAGGTGGTGGAGTCAAAGGCCAAGCTGATCGCTCAGGCAGCGGCGACGCTTTCGCTAAAAGTTGACACCGTCGCGGTTCGCGAGTTGGCTGCTGAGATCGAGTGGCGCAAGTATTCGCTCAAGTCGTTAGAGCAGTATGCGGAGGCCGGTCGTCCGCGGGTTGCGGGTCTGACACTTGAGCAGAACCTCGCGATTCAGGAAGCGTATGAAGCAGCCAAAATCAAGGCACAGAAACTCGACTGGGAAGATGTCCTAATTCTGACTCTCGGGTTGCTTCGCGCTGAACCGCTAGCGCTTTCACATGTGCAGCAGCGCTATCGTTTCTTCACTGTCGATGAGTATCAAGATATCTCTCCGCTGCAACACGAATTGCTTGACCTATGGCTTGGCGATCACAGCGATCTCTGTGTCGTGGGCGACCCGAATCAAACCATCTACTCTTTCACCGGAGCAAGTAGCGCATACCTCTACAACTTTGATTCGCGATACGCGGACGCAAATGTATTTGAACTAACTCAGAACTACCGTTCTTCAAAACAAATTGTGACTGCCGCTAACCGAGTGGTCGTAGACTCAGGGAAAATCTCACCGCTGAGTGCAGTTAGTGAAATGGGAAACCCGGTTCAGGTTTTGCCATTTGCCACACAGCAAGATGAAGTTAAGAATATTGCGAACGAAATCAAATTTCAGCTTGAGTCAGGTGTTCGCCCTAGCGAGATTGCAGTGCTCTATCGAGTGAACGGACAATCGGAGAGTATCGAGGCGGCACTTTCGGCGCTAGGTATCGAGTACCAGTTGCGCGGCGGCGAACGATTCTTTAATCGTCCAGAGGTGCAGCGTGCGATGACTGCGATTAAGGCCGAGGCCAATTCGGCATCCCGTCCAGACAAGAGCACCTTTGAGTTGGTTAGTGACATTTGTCGCAGTTTGGGTTGGACATCACGTGAACCGGATCACGCTGGTCCGGAACGTGAGCGCTGGGATTCACTAAACGCACTGCTAGCTATGGTCGATGAAATGCCTGAGGGTTCGTCTATTGCTGACTTTGCTGCGGAGTTGGATGAGCGCAAACACTCGCAGCATGAGCCGCTCAAAGAATCGGTGACCCTGTCCACAATTCACGCGGCCAAGGGTCTTGAGTGGTCTTCTGTTTTTGTGATCGGCTTGACCGAGGGTTACCTGCCGATTGTCTATGCCACCAAGCCTGAGGAAATCGCTGAGGAAAAGCGTCTGTTTTACGTGGCCATCACCCGAGCCAAGCGCAACCTAGTGCTCAGCTGGGCCAAGAGCGATGGTCGCACTCGCGAGCCAAGTCGCTTCCTATCCCTGCTGGCATAGGCAACTACCCGAGAAGTCCCAACGGAATTCGCTCACTGTTCCTTTGCTCACGCTGAGTCGATAGCCGACTCGATTGCGATCCTTCACGGCAAAGCCGGCAAGTTCATCAAGGGTGTCGAGTGTGCGCTGGCTGGCAATTGCAGCAGCAAATAGTCGGCTGGTGGAGTCATCAAATTTCTGTTCACTGAAAAGCAACTGCGATGCGATTTCAGGCCAAGCTGAATCTTTCGCGATTTGTTGTTCGTGAAAACAGGTGAGACAAGGCGTCTTGCCGGTTTCGATCACTGGGCTAATAGTCACCCCATCCTGATCGAACACAATTGCGAGATGCGGGGTCAATGTGTTCAGCCAGTGGTTGTAACTACTCGGCGGTAGCACCAGGTTTCCAATCAAGATCGCAAAATCGTGTTCGTCGGTAGGAATCAGACCGGTGTGACCGATGCCTGAGTTAGTCAATGCGTCATTGATCAGCTTTCCGCAATTCAATTGTTCTGAAATAAAGACAGATCTACTCTGTCGCTGAGCAATTATCGATTCACCGGAGTGATTGTAAGTTGCCTGCGCTCTGCAGATTTCGGCGAAGTTTCTTTTTACAAATTCCTCATCGACCTGCGGAAAACTAACTTCCATCAGTGCGGGTTTTACCAAGTCGATTATTTCTTGCGGATCGGTAATGGCAAGGTTGCCTGCCGCCTCTTTGATGAAGGAATTTGGCATTCCCTTGTAGAGCATTTGAATTAGTCGTTCTTGTGCTCTGGTTAAATCTTTGAATCGTGGAGCGGATGGATCCAGGCCGATTTGTAATTCGGTGGGCGAGCGCCAGACAGGAAATTTAGATGGGTTGATACGTAGCACCATGGCAAGAAGTTTGGTGCGTCAGAAAGCAGTGCACCGAACTAATCCACAGTTTTACTGTTCGCCGAGTAACTTGCGTAATTCTCTATCCATGTCGTCATCGCCAGTTGAATCGCTTCCCAGTCTGGCAATCAGCAACTCAGGGTTCTCAATTTCCGCTGCGGTTGGCAATAAGTCTGGGTGGTTCCAAATGGCGTCGCGCTTGGTGTTGCCTAGACGGTGACCAAGCTCTTTCCAGAGCTGGCCAGCCTCGCGTAACTTGCGTGGGCGGAGTTCTAGGCCAACCAGAGTGCCGAAAGTTTTCTCGGCAGGTCCGCCGCTAGCCCTGCGGCGTCGAACCGCTTCACCGATTGCAATACTCTTTGGTAACAACTGCGTAGCCTGATCGGTCACCGCATCGACCCAACCTTCGATAAGAGCCATAAGGGTCTCGATGCTATCCAAAGCCTTTGACTGTTCTGGTGTGCGAGCCGCAATAAATGCTCCATCGCGCAGTGCAGCTTGGATTTCCTCGGTATTTGATGGATCAAAATCTCTTGCGATTTCCTGAACAATGTCATTGTCGATGCTTATGCCAGCCGCATAATTTGTGATTTGAGTTATGACATGATCACGCAACCATTTGCTGTGCTTGAAAAGTCGAGCATGTGCCAGTTCTCGAACAGCTAGATAGATGTAAACCTGGTCGCTTTCGACATCAAGTTCATTCACGTATGCTTCAAGGTTTTGCGGAATGAATGCGGCTCGCTGCTCAGGAAAAATTGGAAGTCCGATATCGCCACCACTAATTACTTCGGAAGATAACTGCCCTAGTGATTGTCCAAGTTGCATCGCAAACAATGCACCGCCGAGAGACTTCATCATGTCGGACGCATTTCCAAGCATCTCGGTCATTTCTGATGGGGAGTTCTGTTGGAAATTTTCACTGAGTGCAGCACCCATGCGATTTGCTACCGGAGATGCAAGATCTTGGAAAAGCGGAAGTGCATCCTGAACCCAAAGTTCGCGTGACAAGAACTTTGGTTCAAGCGTTAACTCGGAAATTTCTGTTGCCTGATTCAGCCACAATGTTCCAATTCCAAGCGCATCGGTAATCGCCTTGCGAGCATCTTCTGAAATTGGCGTGGCGTTTTGTGATGCAAGTGCACGAGCCTGATCAGCGGCTACCTTCCAGTTGACGCCACCATCTCGCATGGAACCGAGCGCATTTTGAAGTTGTTTTACTAATTCGGCGACTACTCGAGGATCTTTTGGTAGCCCTGCGGCTTCAGCTAATTTTTCGGCATCGATGCCCTGAGCGCCCTTTTCTAGGAAGTCGCGCAGGAATTTCTGGAAGTCCTCGGGGTTAATACCCTCGGGGCCAGTCTGTTCGTCTTCGCTCATGGTTTCTCCTAGGGCTAACGCTAATAGGCTTGTCTAAGAAAGGTGGCTATGACTTTGTTCCAAGACGGCTCCGCGCCAAATGAGAGCCCTCGCCGCCACTCCGGTTTAGTTCTGCTAACCGCTGCGATTGTGCTCGGTGGACTGGCCATGACTGTGCTGCCCGCCCCATATGTGATTGAGCGACCAGGTCCAGCATTCAACGTGCTCGGCTCGGATCAGGGCAAAAAGGTAATCACCGTCAGTGACGCAGAAACTTTTGCGACCAAAGGTGAATTGGATTTACTGACCGTGAGCCTAGTTGGCAATCGCGAACAGACGCCGTCTTGGCCGGAAATTTTCGCGGCTTGGCTTGACCCCGCTCAGACAGTCACCCCGATGGATGAGGTGTACCCAATCGGCACAACCCTCGAAGAGAGCGAAGCCGAGAGCGTTGCCATGATGGAGGAGTCTCAGCAGAGTGCGATCTATGTTGCGCTTACCAGGCTTGGCTACAAAATCCCACAGCGGATATATGCCCAGCAGGTAAATAAGAATGCACCTGCTTCGGGTCTAATTGTGGCGGGAGATTTCATCGAATCGGTAAATGGTAAAAAACCTGCCAACTATGACGAACTAGTTGCGATGGTTCACAACTATGACGGTAAGACCCCACTCACATTCACCGTGCTCAGAAAGTCGGAGCGCAAAACTTTCGAAATTGCGCCAAAGAAAGATAAAGACGGTGAATATCGAATCGGCGTTTTTATTGGCACCAAGTTTGACTTCCCGGTGAAAGTGGAACTTGAATTGAGCGATGTTGGTGGCCCGAGCGGTGGAATGATTTTTGCACTCGGTATTTACGATGCCCTGACTCAAGGTGCATTGACGGGCGGAGCGCACATTGCAGGAACGGGAACAATTGATCCCGATGGAACCGTAGGACCAATCGGTGGCATCCGACAAAAACTTCATGCAGCGCAACGGGCTGGGGCCAAGTATTTCCTAGCCCCAGCGGACAACTGCAATGAGGTCAAAGGCCACATTCCTGCAGGATTACGGGTATTCCGCGTCGATGTATTCGATGATGCACTGAGGGCCGTGACTGCAATTGGCCAAAAGGCAGATTTATCAAAACTAGAAACTTGCGCGAGTAAGTAGGAGAAAAAATGAGCGAAGCGAAGAAAAAGATTTCACCAGTGAGAGTATCTCTTGCCATCATTGTTGCGATTGCTGCCGCATTGCTCTTTGCATCGGGGCTTTACACGGACTTCCTGTGGTTCGACCAGCTTGGCTTTGCCAAGGTTTTCACCACTCAAATCACAGCGCAAGCGGTCTCCTTTGTAATCGCATTCTTGGTTTCAGGTTTGGCGGTTTTCTTCTCGCTTTTTGCGGCTCTAAAGAGTCGTCCGATTTACGCACGCAACTTTGTTGAGGGAGACCCGCTAGCGGCATTCCGTCAGCTCGCCGAGCAGGTTAGGAAATCCGCCCAGATCTTTTTGCCACTGGTTGTGTCTGTTATCGCGGGTCTAGCTGCTGCTGCCCAGTGGCAGTTGGGTGCAACCTTCTTCAATCACACCTACACCGGCACCACCGATGCTCAGTTTGGTTTGGATGTTGGTTTCTATCTATTTGACTTGCCGTTTTACAACTTCGTGACCGGATTCGCATCGACCATTGCACTGCTTTGCCTAGTAATTGCAGTGGTCACCCATCTGGCCTTTGGAAACATTCGATTCACCGGACGCTCAAGCACTGTAGCCAAGGCTGCGCGCTTGCAGCTTGCATTGACTGCTGCGGTATTTCTTTTGATTCAGGCGGCAACGCTTTGGCTTGATCAGTACGCAACTATGACGAGTGATGCTGGGTTGTTTACCGGTGCAACTTATTCAGACGTGAATGCTGCTATTCCAAGTTTCCAAATTCTGGCGCTAATTGCAGTTGTGGTAACCATCCTGTTCTTGGTAACCGCAGTTATTGGTCGCTGGCGTTTGGCCCTGGTCGGTACCGGACTCATGGTGGTTTCGTCGATCATTCTTGCCGGTGTCTTTCCTTGGGTGGTACAAACTTTCCAGGTAGTTCCAAACGAGCGAACTCTCGAAGCTGAGTTCATCAGGCGCAACATCGATGCAACTCGCATTGCTTATGGACTAGACGGCATCGACGATGTTGACTATCAGGCAAAGACCGACGCAGAAGCGGGTGCTCTTCGCGCTGACGCCGAGACCACCGCGAACATTCGTCTGATTGACCCGACCTTGGTGAGTAGTGCGTTCCGTCAGTTGCAGCAGGTGCAGCAGTACTACAACTTCGCTAATCACCTTGATGTCGATCGCTACAACATCAATGGCAAGACTCAAGACACAGTGCTTGCCGTGCGTGAACTTAATCAGTC
>JBFYJA010000047.1:0-6504 GCA_041311675.1 Micrococcales bacterium
ATGTAACCGGTGACATCACTGGCATCGTTGAGATCTTTGATCGCAGCTTTGATGTCTTGCTTTGATGCAGATTCTGGAAGGTCGATGCGGATTGAGTGAACGCCGACTTCTTCGCAGTCTCGGTGTTTACCGGCAACGTATTTGTGTGATCCAGGATCGTCACCAACGAGAAGCGTGCCGAGGCCTGGGATGATTCCGTTTTTCTTAAGTTCGATTACTCGCTGTGACAGTTCTGCTTTGATGGCAGATGCTGTGGCGAGGCCGTCGAGCTTAATTGCGGTCATCGGTTACCAGTTTTCGAGGTTTGGGTATAGCGGGAAAGCGTCGGTTAGTTTCTTGACTCGTGCTGAGAGTGCTGCGATGTCTGGGTTTGGAAGCAGCACGCTTGCGATGATGTCGGCAACTTCGGTGAACTCTTCTTTGCCGAAGCCGCGGGTGGCAAGGGCTGGGGTTCCGATTCTCACGCCTGATGTGACTAGAGGTGGGCGTGGGTCGTTAGGAACTGAGTTGCGGTTTACGGTGATGCCTACGTCGTGAAGCAGGTTCTCGGCGGTCTTGCCGTCGATAGGTGCGTTGCGGAGGTCAACTAGTACTAGGTGAACCTCGGTGCCACCGGTTAGCACTGCAACGCCGTTGTTCACGGTGTCTGCCTGGGTTAGGCGGTCGGCGATGATCTTGGCGCCTTCGATGGTGCGCTGCTGGCGGTCTTTGAACTCGTCGGTCATCGCAAGCTTGAAAGCAACTGCCTTGGCTGCGATTACGTGCATTAGCGGACCACCCTGCTGACCAGGGAATACTGCTGAGTCAATCTTCTTTGCGTATTCTTCCTTGCAAAGAATTAGACCTGAACGTGGTCCGGCAAGAGTCTTGTGAACGGTAGTAGAAACTACGTCTGCGAATGGAACTGGGTTTGGGTGAAGTCCGGTTGCAACTAGACCAGCGAAGTGGGCCATGTCGACCCAAAGCTTCGCGCCAACCTCATCGGCAATCTTGCGGAACTCTGCGAAGTCAAGGTGACGAGAGTATGCAGACCAACCGGCGATGATTACCGCAGGCTTAACTTCGTGCGCACGTGCGCGAACGATGTCCATGTCAACAAGGAAAGTTTCAGGGTTTAGTTCGTATGAGTGAGCCTCATACATTTTTCCTGAGAAGTTCAAACGCATACCGTGAGTTAGGTGTCCACCGTGAGCCAACTCAAGACCAAGGATGCGGTCGCCGGGGTTTGCTAGTGCCATAAGCACTGCTGCGTTTGCAGATGCACCTGAGTGTGGCTGAACGTTTGCGTGCTCCGCACCGAAAAGTTTCTTTGCGCGATCGCGAGCGAGGTCTTCTGCGATGTCTACTACTTCACAACCACCGTAGTAACGCTTGCCTGGGTAGCCCTCTGCGTACTTGTTGGTAAGTACTGAACCCTGCGCTTCGAGCACACCGCGAGAAACGAAGTTTTCGCTGGCGATCATCTCGAGGAAGTTGCGCTGGCGGTCTAGCTCGCCCTGAAGAACAGCCGCAATTTCTGGGTCAGTTTCGCTCAGTGGGGCATTGAAAGATGAAGGCAATTTTGAGGTGGTCATTAGGCAATTTTATCGGCCGAAAGTGGGCTCTCATTACCGAAGAAATACCCAGATGTTCGTTAGGCTGAACAAAGTTTGGGGGTCGAGGGAAACCTCGAGAAATGGGAGAAATGTCTGATATAGCGCTGTACATTGGCGTTGCCATGATCGTTGTGGGTCTTGGTTTGGGTGTCTACATCACCATTCGCATCGTTGAGCAGCGCAAGGCTGACCGCGATGAATCCTTCGACTAATTGAGCCCTCCCGCTTAAACTTGACCCTATGACTTCAGCCACCACCCACTGGGTACTAACCGCCGTTTGTGAAGACCGTCCAGGTATTGTTCACGCCATCTCTGGGGCGGTTTTGGCTAGTGGTGGCAACATCACCGAATCGCACCAGTACAGCTCGCTCGACACAGACCGCTTCTTTATGCGCCTGCAGATCGAGTCTTCGGTTTCACGCGAGGAGTTTGAGAAGCAGTTGGCTCCGATGGTTGCCGAATTCAAGATGGACTGGGTTCTGGATGAAGTTGGCCGAAAGCTGAAGACTTTGGTTCTCGTTTCTAAGGCTGCGCACTGCTTGAACGACATGCTGTTCCGTCAGCGTGCCGGACAGCTGCCGATTGAGATTCCTGCAGTGTTCGGAAACCACTCTGACCTTGCCGAATTGAGTGAGTTCTACGGAGTTCCGTTTGAGACACACCAGATTTCTGGAGAAGCAGACAAGCGCGCATTCGAGAACATGCTTCGCACATACATCAAGGCAACTGGTATTGAGCTAATTGTTTTGGCTCGTTACATGCAGGTGCTCTCCCCTGAATTCTGCGATGAATTCGCTGGCAAGATTGTGAACATCCACCATTCGTTCCTTCCTGGCTTCAAGGGTGCTAACCCATACGCTCAGGCACACGCTCGCGGTGTGAAGTTGATTGGCGCAACCGCACACTTTGTGACGAGTGATTTGGATGAAGGTCCGATCATCGAGCAGAACGTTGTGCGCGTTGAACACAGCGATTCGAAGAAACGCCTTGTTTCAATCGGTCAGGATGTGGAATCACAAACTTTGACTACCGCAATTCGTTGGATCGCAGAGCACCGCGTGCTGCTCGATGGTGACCGCACCGTCATCTTCAACTAAATTTCAAACGCCGTACTCTCACTACTTTCCTCAGTGCGATAGTCATACCCACTGCACCAGAAGTTAGTCCCAACGCAATAGCAATGTTGCCAATAGGCTGCCAATTGAATTGCGGCTTGACCTGAGTTTCTATCACCGGAACGCTTGGGGCTGACTCAATCACTTGCTGTGGCTGCTGTTCGACAATCGGCACAATCGGCAACAGCACTTTCACTCGTTTGGGTTGAACAAGCGGGAGTGCTTCTGGCGCTGTGACTAGCGGTTCTTGCGGAAGCTCTACTGCTTGCTGAGGCTGTGACACAGGTGATTCCTGGGCTGTCGGAGGTGGCGGTGGCTCTGTCGGAGGCTGAACCACAGCTACGGATGATGGACTGTCCGACGGAGTTGAGTTTGGAGTCGGTGTCGGATCTGCTGTGGCTGTTGGAGTGGCTGTCGGACTCGGTGTCGGATCCAACAGCGGCGACATCGCTGTGGGACTCGAACTTGGGGTTGGAGTAGGTGTCGGTGTCGGACTTGCATCCAGCGGAAGTACACCCTGTTGGACGACATACGGCATCGAAGTGAGTCCATTGGACGGTGCTAATTGGCCTAGATAGTCCTTCAGCGCATTTGGTGCCAGTGACAAAGTTGCAGTTGTGCCATGCTCGCAGCCGGTCACAGTTACATACAAACCTGTCGGATCAATGATCTGTTTGTCTGAGAATTGGCAACCTGTTCCATCGACCAAAATTTTTGAAACATCCACGGTTTTGACTAGGTGATTTGTCTCTACTTCCCAACTCAAAGTATCGACTGCGGTTTCGTTAGGAATTGGCTTGATGCTCAATGCAAAAGGCTGACGGTTGATTGTGGTCGATAATCCATAAACGATATCCACGGGACCCCAAACACCATCGGCGTTGAAGACCGCGTTTTTACGAAGGTCATATGCAACGGTTCCGTCGCTGCAACCAGAAATTTGAAAGCCGAAACTAAATGCAAAGACATTTGGGATTGTGGAAATCAAACAGCCAGTTGCTGTGCCGCGAAAGGTTAGGTCATCGGCTTTGAAGTCGTTGATGTTCTGATCGAAGTCGAGATAGAAAGTGATTGTGTCCTGGTTTGAATAAGTTGGACCGTAAACACCATCCGTCCAAGGAGGATTCATCTGGGCGTTCGCGCCCGAAACCAGGCTCGAACCAACTATGAAGGAAAATACAGCGCTTACGCTCAGCAGCTTGTGCCACCTGCGAATCTTTTTTCTGTGCATAACTCAAAGCAAATAACTCACAGATTTTTGGTGCAGAAGTTATCCCCAGATAACCTGATAACCATGAGAACGAATGGGCTTGGTCGTATTCTGCTGGCGGTTACTTTGGTGGTCACTTTTGGGGTGTCGTCCGCTAACGCCGAGGAGTCGGACACTATCTCGAAGCCGATTGATGGCAGTTCGGTTGGTATCCAAATGTTCGGCTGGAACTGGGATTCGTTGGCCACCGAATGCACCAACCACCTTGGCCCTAATGGCTACGACTGGATTCTCACCCTGCCTCCACAGGAGAGCAAGTCTGGTCCGCAGTGGTGGACGCACTACCAACCAGTGAGTTACAAAATCGATTCTTCGGCGGGCACTCGCGAGCAGTTTGCCAAAATGGTGACAGTCTGCAACGCCGCTGGAGTGAAAGTGATCACCGATGCGGTTATCAATCACATGGCCGGAAGCATGGGCACAGAGTTCGCTGGCCTTTATACCTCGAGTGACTTTCACTCAGGTTTGAGCAAAAGCGATCCGCACTTTTGCACTTCAGACATCTCCAACTGGGATGCATTCGATGAGCGAACCAACTGTCAGTTTCCTGGTTTGCCAGATTTGGCAACCGAAAAAGAAAGCGTGCGAAAAACCATTGCTGGTTTCTTGAATGATCAACTATCACTCGGAGTTTCAGGTTTTCGAATTGATGCCGCAAAGCACATTCAGCCAAGTGACATTGAAGCAATCAAAAAACTTCTGATTCGTGATGCCTACATTGTTCAGGAAGTGCCGGGTGAAACTGCTTTCGCCGAGGACTACATTGCTACGGGAGATGTTTGGGCTTGGAAGCAGCAATTGATTTCGAACTACATGTTCGCCACACCAGGAAATGCCGACTATGGCAAGAAATACGATGCGGCAACCAAGTTTTATACGCCTTCAGAAAATACTCTTACCTGGATTTCCAACCATGACACCGATCATCATGGCGGTTCGCTTTCGTATAGTGACGGCAAAGCCTTCCAATTAGCCTCTGCTTGGTTATTGTCTGAGCCTTACGGTAAGCCAATGCTCTACAGTGGCTACACCTTCTTTGACGATGGTGCAGATGCTCCTCTTGGTTCCGACAAGAAGATCAAGAACGCAAGGTGTGCTTCGGGAACCTCGGTGCGAACCACCTACCCAGATGGAGTGTTCACCTGTGTGCAGCGCTGGACTGCGCTTGCTGGAATGATTGCCTGGCGCGATTCCGTGGGAACGGCAGCCAAGGGCAATGTAATCGCTAAGGATGGCGTTTATGGCTTCAGCAGAGGCAAGGTTGGCTTTGTGCTATTCAACTCAAACGAGCGCAGTTACAGTGCAAAGAAGGTCAAGACCGGGTTAGCCGCTGGCACCTACTGCAACCTCTACGCGGGCGGAAAGAACTGTAGAGGTAATGCCGTGGTAATTGCCAAAGATGGCACCCTGACGGCGAAAGTACCGGCACAGAGCGTGATTGCGATCAGCTCGGCGAGCAAGCTCAAGTAACGTCTAGTGGAAGAAGTGGCGTTCGCCAGTGAAGTACATGGTGATGCCGGCAGCCTGTGCCGCTTCGATAACCTCTGGGTCTCGCTTTGATCCACCAGGCTGAACCACTGCCTTGACTCCACCATCGATCAGAATCTGAAGTCCGTCGGCGAATGGGAAGAAAGCATCTGATGCTGCAACCGACCCGCGTGAACGTGATTCAGCGCGACCAACTGCAAGCTTGCACGAGTCAACTCGGTTAACCTGACCCATTCCAACACCGACAGATGCACCATCGCTAGCCAGCAGGATTCCGTTTGACTTCACGGCGCGACATGCACGCCATGCGAATTCGAGATCCTTCATGGTTTCGGCATCGGCATTCTTACCGGAAACAAGTTTCCAATCGAGAGTGTTGAAGTTTGAGAACTCGTCTGGCTGCTGCACCAAAATTCCGCCAGAAATTTGACGGTACTCGAGTGAATCGCGAGAGTATGAAGCAGGTAGTTCGAGAATGCGAAGGTCGCTCTTCTTGAGCAAAATCTGAAGCGCTTCGATTTCGTAACCAGGTGCAACGATTACCTCGGTGAAGATTGAAGAAATCTGCTGAGCCATGGCAACGGTAACGATTCTGTTCGCCGCGATGACTCCACCGAATGCTGATAGCGGATCGCACATGTGCGCCTTGGCGTGAGCATCAGCTATTTGGTCCGCTGCGCTCGCGCTTCCGATGGCAATGCCACAAGGATTGGCGTGCTTGATAATGGCAACTGCTGGCTCACTGAAGTCGTAGGCTGCGCGAAGCGCTGCGTCTGCGTCGACGTAGTTGTTATAAGACATCTCTTTGCCGCCATGTTGACGAGCCTGAGCAATTCCCTGGTTTGCCTCACCCTTGCCCTTGTAGAGTGCTGCTGCCTGGTGCGAGTTTTCGCCATATCGAAGGACTGACGAGAGCTGGCCGGTGACGGTGAACTCAGGGGTGAAGCCTGGGTTCTTGCTCTCGTTGTCTGCGGTCTGCCCTGCTGACTTCTGCCAGTCGGCGTTCAACTCGGCCTCAAACCAGTTAGCCACAGC
>JBFYJA010000048.1:0-6459 GCA_041311675.1 Micrococcales bacterium
GGCGAAGACCAGCGTCAGCACATCGAGCTAACTCGTGATTTGGCGACTCGCTTCAACTCTCGTTTCGGTGACACCTTCGTCGTGCCAGAAGCGCACATCCTCAAAGAGACCGCAAAGATTTACGACCTGCAAAACCCTGAAGCCAAGATGTCAAAGTCTGGCGATCCAAAGGGCTTGGTCAACATCATGGATGACAACGCAACCATTGTGAAGAAGTTCAAGTCGGCGGTCACCGACACCGATGGTGAGATTCGTTTTGACCGCGAAGCAAAACCTGGCGTGAGCAACCTACTCGGCATCTACTCAGCAATCACCGGTAAGTCGATTGATTCTGCTGTTGCCGAGTTTGCCGGCGAGGGTTACGGAACTTTGAAGACCACAATCGCCGACGCGGTAGTTGCTGCAATCGAACCAATTCGCAATCGTGCAGAAGAACTTTTGGCAGACCAGGCTGAGTTAGATAACTTGCTTGCGGAGGGTGCAGCTCGTGCCAACGCCCAGGCCGAGGAGACTTTGGCTAAGGTCTACGACCGTATCGGTTTTGTTACTGCTCGCTAAGTAGCGCTTTAGCGGTTGCTGAATCGGTAATCAATACGTCAATCCACTTCCCCTTTGCGGCAGCGAGGATTGCTTCAGCTTTACGCTTGCCACCCGCCATACCAATTCGACGTGGAATTGCTTGGAGCTGTTTTGCCGAGATGGCAATCAATCGCTCATCAAGTGCCGATTCAACTGCTTTGCCGTTTTCGTCAAAATAGTGAAGACAAACATCGCCGACTGCCTTAGCCTCGCGCAGTGATTGCAGGTCATCGTCGCTGATAGTGTTGCCCGAATCTTTGAGTAGCTTTGATGGCTGCAGTGCACCGATGCCGAGCAGTGCCACGGTGAGCTGGTCCCAATCCTGAGCTACCTGACCGATGTATGGGTCTTGGAATAACCCATCACGCACGGCCTTGTTCGCGACTACACCAGGGGCTGCCAAATACTTGGCTTCTCCCCCGGTAACTGCAGCGAACCGATCAGTAAGCCTGGTGGCCTGCACCTGAGCGGTTGGGTTACCAACCCCACCCTGAATCTGAATGATTTCCTTGGCCTTCACCACACCAGGCGCCATGGCATCGACCACAGCGAGCAGCGTTGATGACCACGAGGACAGCCCGATGCAGTCATTGTCGTTGAGTGTTGCTTCTAGGTAACTAGCTCCAGCAGAGCCAATGGCGCTGAGTGCGCTTTCTTCGGAATCGTCATCGACGTGAGCAACGATTACATCGCGTAGTCCAAGTTTTTCTCTCAGTTGATCTTCCAACTCGGGATGCACCGAGGTTGGCGAAACAATTGTGATTCGCACCACGCCAATTTCAACCGCCTGAGTAAGTAAACGTGAAACTCTCGACTGAGAAATATCTAGTCGCTTAGCAATTTCCGGCTGGCGAATTTTCTGCTCGTAATAAAGTCGTGCGACTTTAGTTAACAGAGCGAGTTCGCTCGTCGAAAGATTGTGTTGGAGCAATTAGAACCCCATCAGCGCTTCGCGAGCAAGTCGACCAGCGGTAACTGCGTCGTGGCGTGACTGTGCTTCCTGAAGTTTCTTGAAGTCAAGACGGTCGAGTCCGCGGTCCACTGCCTTAAGGAATTCGATCGCCATCTTCGCGGCTTCAACATGGTTCTCGCGGAATGGGAACTGGTCGAGCTGCCAAACGCCTTCCCAGTTGTTCTTGCGAAGCACGTAGAAGAATTCGAAGAGTTCCATCGGGTGAACGGTTCCGGCGACTAGGTCGTCGTCCCAACCGCGTAGGTTGTCGTTAACGTCCATGCCAAATAGGCGTCCGTAGTCGATGGCTAACTGCGCGCTGTCTGCCGGTGACTCGCCGCCGTAGAGAGCGTGACCGAAGTCAAGCAAGATACCGATGTTTGGCAAACCAATTTTTTCGATGCCGAGCAGAGTGCGTGACACTGAATCGTAGGTCATCTTGACGCGAGGTTCGCGAGGCTTGTACTCAATGACGAACTTGACGTCTGGGTTCTCGGCAGCAAGCTGGCCGATGCCGTCCTGGGCCAGCTTCCAGTGGTTGTGGTGATCTACCTGAAATGGGTAGTCCCAGCCGTCCTGGCCTGGCCAAAGCTTTACGTAACTAGCACCGAAGTCCTTGACCACGCCTACCGCGCGGGTGACCAGCTCGTGAGCGGCACGACGCACACCAGGGTCTGGGTTGGTGAAGGCACCCTTGGCGAACTGACGGTTGTAGATCTCCGGAGTGATTCCGATTACTCCAAGGTTGTTGCGCTGAAGCGCTGCCTTTACCTCGTCATGCGAAAGCTCAGGATCAACGAATGGCCAGTTGAGGTCGACAACCGAAAGGTCACCAACTGCTCCAGCCATATCAATCGCATCCGGCAAGCTGATGCCAGGTCCATAACCGTCGGTCGCGTAGCGGTCGACATAATTCGCGAAGTGCCAGATACCTGCTCCGAATTTGATGTTTGACATTAGTTGCTCCCTTGCATTCTTGATTTCCTAACGGATTCAAGCCAGCTTGCCTTTCGGCTTTCCGCTGAGCTGGCTGAAATTTGTGGAGTGAAGCTGGTGGTTCTTGCTGCACTGTTTTTCTTTAGCGCAAATTTGGCAACGCCAACCGCACTCAATTCTGGAATGTCATTTTTTGTAATTCGTCGTTGCGAGTAGTCTGCCATCATTTGCATCAACCAGTCATTGCCGGATGGGCCACCATCGACATTAACCTCAGAAATCTTTTCGCCGGTTGCTGATTCGACGGCATCAATTACGTCTTCAATTTGCAGCACGATTGACTCGAAGGCTGCGCGAGCTAATTCATTTCGTGAAGCCGCGAGAGTTAGTCCGGTGATCGTTCCCTGCGCATCAGCATCCCACCATGGTGCGCCGAGTCCACCAAATGCAGGAACTAGATTCACGTTGGTTGGTTTTGCATCGAGTGCCAGTTTGGCTAATTCGTTCGGTGTGCTGCCCAACAACTCCGCCAGCCAAACCACGGTTGAGCCGGAAGAAAGAATATTTCCTTCGAGCGCGGTGGTGATGCCATCGGTTTCGGTGGCCCAGGCTACGGTTTGCACTAGGCCCGGCGCTTCAACCGGCTGCTTGGTGAGTGCCATGATGCTCGAACCGGTGCCGAAGGTGGCCTTGATGTTGCTGCCGTGGGCAAATAGTGCCGCGTGGCTGTCAGCCAGTACTGCCAAGACTTTTAGCCCCTTGGCTTTGGTGACGTGGATCTCGGCCGAGATGCCGTCGCTGGCAACAAGCGCAGGTAGGGCTTCGGTTGGGACGCCGAATAGAGAGGTGAGTTCCGTGGACCAGTTACCGCTGTGGATGTCCAGCAGCTGAGTGCGGCTGGCGTTGCCCAATTCGATGCGATGCTGCCCGGTGAGCATGTAAACCAACCAGCTGTCCATGGTGCCGAGAGCGAGATCTTTGGCCGAGTGGTTGGCCAGCAACCACTCAAACTTGAGCGCACTAAACATTGGGTCAAGCGGCAAACCGGTGATGTTACGGATTTGGTTTTTCTGCTGTTCGGTGAAATCTCCGAGACGATTCACAGTGCGACGATCTTGCCAACCGAGCATTGGACCAATCGGTTCGCCGGTGGATTTATCCCAGGCGATGGCAGACTCGCGCTGATTAGTGATTGCCAAGCCAAGAACTTCGTTTTCACCGGCAGCATCTATCAGTGCATCTATGCACTTAACCACCGAGTGCCAAATTTCGTTGGCGTCTTGTTGCACCCAACCCGACTGTGGTGATTCGATTCCGATGTTTTCGCTGTGCTGCGCAAAGACATTTCCGTCTTGTGTAACCAACAACCCCTTGGTCGAACCAGTGCCCTGGTCGATCGCAAGAATGAGTTGTTGAGTATTAGTCACGAGCAAGAACCTCGTTTACCTGCTGAGAAATGTTTTCAGCAGTCAAACCAAAGTGCGTGTAAAGAGCATCGGTGCTCAGTGTTGGTGACCAATCGTCGGTTCCAATAATTCGTAGTGGAACCCGTGATGCAGCGTCGAGCGTTCCAAGCACTGATGCAACTGCGGCACCAAGTCCACCGGAAACATTCGCCTCCTCAACAGTTACAATTCCACGAGTCTCTTTAGCAGCCTTTTTTATTGCGGCAACGTCAAGTGGAGCAATGAAAGTTGCGTTCAGAATTCGTGCGTTCACACCCTGCTGCTTCAGAATTGCAGCGGCCGCAATCGCACGAGAAACCATGCTGCCAGCAGCGATGATGGTGACATCGCTTCCGCTAGCCATCTCAACGAATGCTCCGCGAGTAAATGGTGTGCCATCGGCAACCAGGTTTGGCGCCTTGTGGCGACCAACGCGAAGGTAAACCGGACGACCAGCCTCGACTGCCCAGCGCCTGCCTGCTGCGTCTGAAGTTCATCGGCAGGCATCACGATGTCTAGGTTTGGCAGGGCACGCATCCAGCTCAGATCTTCAACCGAGTGGTGGGTTGGACCTAGTTCGCCGTAGGCCATGCCTGGGCTCATGGCACAGAGAATCACCGGAAAGTTGCTATAGGCAACGTCGGCCTTGACCTGCTCTGTTGCACGGCCAGAAAGGAACGGTCCAGCAGCACAGACGAATGGAATCATGCCCGCGTTTGCCAAGCCAGCGCCAACGCCAACCATGTTCTGCTCGGCGATGCCAACGTTGATTAGACGGTCGGGAAACTCTTCACGGAAACCACCGAGGTTGCTCGAACCAACAGAATCGTTGCACACTGCAACGATGCGCTCATCGGTTCGTGCAAGTTCAATCAAAGTATTTGCAAATGCAACGCGGTTGTCGAATACCGGAAGTTCAACGCCGTCGATTAGGTAACTGTTTGCGGTTGGTGCACTCATGACAATTCCTCCAGCGCCTGAACTACCTGATCTTTCGAAGGAACCTTGTGGTGCCATTCGACACGATCTTCTATAAACGAAACGCCTTTACCTTTTTTGGTGTTGGCAATAATTGCAACCGGCTTACCGGTGGTTGACGGCTCAAGTGCCTTCAAGAGAGCAACGAAGTCGTGGCCGTCGATCTCGCGAACTTCCAGTCCAAAGGCTGCAAGTTTTTCGTCTAGCGGATCTAGTCCGTTGGTGTCTTCGGTGCGTGCCCCCTGCTGCAAGCGGTTGCGGTCAACAATCGCGGTTAGGTTGTCGAGCTTAAAGTGGGCTGCACTCATTAGCGCCTCCCAGTTACTGCCCTCTTGCATTTCACCGTCGCCGAGAATCACAAATGTGCGAGCGCCGGTCTTCTTGAGCTTTGCCGCAATCGCAGTTCCAACTCCAACCGGTAATCCGTGACCGAGAGGGCCAGTATTAGTTTCAACGCCAGGAACCTTGTTGCGGTTTGGGTGTCCGTTGAGCGCCGAGTATGGCGCCATAAAAGTTGAGAGTTCGGCTCGGTCGAAAAATCCGTTGAAGGCCAAAGTTGTGTAGAGAGCTGCCGAACAGTGTCCCTTACTCAGGATGAAGCGGTCTCGGTTATCCATGGTCGGATTAGCAGGGTCGATGTTGAGCACCGCGCTGAACAGAGTGGTCATCACATCGATCACACTGAAGTCACCGCCGATGTGCCCCTGGCCGGCGCCGTCGATCATCTGGATAATTTGGCGGCGAGCCAAGCGCGCCTGGTTGCCCAGTAGCTCAGCCTTCTGGTTTGAGTCAGCAGCATCTAACTGTGCGCGCAACTCGGCCCAGTTGGCTACATCCGCTGGATTGGCAGCTAAAACCGTCATATGAATACCTATTCAGTACTGATTATCTATGTAATTACCACTATACCTCCGATTTGGCTGTGTGCAAGTCGGAATAACTTTGCCCCGACAGTACTTAATCTGTAAGGATTACAAAGCAACAAAGTTCTTCGGGGTCAGTGTAAGTCTGAGCCGGCGGTTATAGCCCGCGACCCGACTGGGGTAACTCAGGCGGTTGATTTGGTGAAATTCCAGAGCCGACGGTTAAAGTCCGGATGGGAGAAGAACGGGGTTGGCTCGCACGCGCGTTGCCGCCCCTATCCCGTCATCCCTGTCGATCTTTTCCAGGTAAACAGGACGGGCAATGTACGAATCGCAGATGCGTCGCGCAATTGAACTGTCGCTGAATGCACCCGAATTTAATGCCAACCCACGAGTTGGAGCAGTACTTGTTGATGACGCCGGCAATATTGTTGCCGAAGGATGGCATCGCGGAGCTGGAACTCCACACGCAGAAGTTGATGCGCTCTCAAGAGTTTCTGACGCAAATGGTTTGACTGCGATTGTCACTCTCGAACCTTGCAATCACACCGGCACCACCGGCCCTTGCGCACAGGCACTAATCGCTGCCGGCGTTAAGCGAGTTGTCTTTGCGGCTTTCGATCCGGGTAACGCCGAAGGTGGCGGACGTTTCACTCTTGAGCAAGCCGGCGTCGAAGTTGTTGGTCCGATTCTTAGCGAAGAATAT
>JBFYJA010000049.1:0-6444 GCA_041311675.1 Micrococcales bacterium
GATTTCAGGCATGTATTACAGCCCTAGTTTATCCATAATTTTCTGGTACAGTTTGAAATATTCAGACTGCGCGAATTTTTCGATGACATCCAGAGGCTGATTCTCTTCGCGAAGTTTCGCATCGGCTAGCGCGCCTGCGTAAAGACCTTCAAGCACTGATTTGTTTACGACTAGTGCTTGGCGTTGTTGCCGTAGCCTGCACGCTTTAGGACGAATCCGGCTGCAAGACCAGCTACTACTAGCACTCCACCAGCAATTAGCAGAGCCGAGTTACTAAACCAGGCACCTAGAGTTGCAACAACGAAGGCAAGCATGATTGCTGTAACAGTGGTCCATGAAGCGATAGTGTCGCCGTGTCCTGGGTCATTTGCGTTTGCTGACATGTCAGCCTTTCTCTAAGTCTTGAATAATTCTAACCGCGCTGCGAGTCCCAAAGGTCTATGGATGAACGTGGTTTGTTGCTTGATTTGGTGCGCGATGAGGTAGCTCTACCCCAGCCTTTAGTACGAGTGGCAAGGTATCCGCAAAGTAATGTGGCTAAGCACTGAATCGTGACCCAAACCCAGGGATTTGCAGTAGTTGTGATCTCTACTCCTGCAATGCCATGGGTTTGGGCAATGCCGGTAAGTCGATCAAGTTGAGTGTCGAGCTCGGAAACATTAGCGGCGAAAACTTGCATTCCAATCCAAGCGGCTAGGGAAACAGTCACCAATGACTGGATAGCCAGCAGTATTCGAGTCGTTTTGACAGAGGTTAGGAAGACAACAAGTGTCACGGCCAGCAAAAACAGAGTCACCGGCATGGTTATCGCGTAGGTTGCATTTCCTTGGAAGTCACCAAGTACCGTTCGGCTGTCGTTGACTCTCATGGCAATGCTGTACCAAGTTTGAGTGAGCAGTAGTAAGCCGACTAATTGAAGTGAAAGCAGTATTCCTACAGCGCGACGATTATTCATTCGAGGCGCACGCTTGAATCGCACGTAATGGTGCGCTTGCCTTAGAGATGGTCTCCTGGAACTCCGACTCGGTTACAGAATCGAGCACAATGCCAGCTCCCGCTTGCACGTGAGCAACGCCGTCGCGTACGAACGCTGTTCTGATTGCAATGGCAAGATCTGCATTGCCGTAAAAATCAAAGTAGCCGACTACTCCGGCATATGCACCACGGTTCGCTGGTTCAAGCTCATCGATAATTTCCAGTGCTCGCGGTTTTGGCGCTCCGGATAATGTGCCTGCAGGGAAAGTAGCTCGAAACACATCAACCGGAGATTTCCCAGACATTACCGAGCCCTCAACCGTCGAGTTGAGGTGCATGATGTGACTGAATTTGTGAATTTGCATGAACTCGGACACGTGCACCGAATCTGGCTCGCAAACTTTCAGTAGGTCATTGCGAGCAAGGTCAACCAACATCAAATGCTCAGCTCGTTCTTTATGATCTGCAATCAACTCAGCGGCGAGTGCATAGTCTTCCGCTTCAGATTTGCCTCTAGGTCGAGAACCAGCAATTGGATGCATTTCTGCGTGACCATCAGTAACGGTAACCAGCGCCTCTGGAGATGACCCAACTACCGCATAACTTCCAGATTCATCCTCAAAGTTCAACAGGTACATGTATGGGCTTGGGTTTAGCTCGCGGAGGTTTCGGTAAATCTCGAGTGGTTCGGCATCGGTATCGATGTCAAATCTTTGAGAGAGTACAACCTGGAACACATCTCCGATACGCACGTACTCCTTGGCTTTAGCTACTGATTCGTAGAAGCTTTCCTTGGAAATTCTGTGTGCGACCTGACCAACTTTGGCAGGTACAGGAGGCGTACTAGAAACTGCAGCTAAAAGCTTGGTCTCGATTTCGTCAATGCTGGACAGAGCAGCATCGTAACTTTCGGAGACATTGCTTTCGCTGGTCAAGAATGCATTACTCAGCAGGTGTAGGACTCCCTCGTGATGATCCACGATTGCCATTTCGCTAGCCATACTCAGACTCATCAGCGGTGATTGATAGTCAGCTGTTGGAGCGTTCGGAAGCTTTTCGATTTCTCGAATCAAATCCCAAGCGAGTAACCCAACGAGGCCTGAGGTTAACGGTGGCAGGTTGTCTAATCTGGGTGAATGCCAGGATGAGCCAATTTGTTCGATGGCGTCAAGTGCTGAGCTTCCGAGCACACTTGCCTCGCGGTCTGGAAACGGTGAAAGTCCGTTTGTGGATTTCCACGAAGCTTTACCGTCGCTGTACTTAATCAGTGAACCCCGATTTTGCACGCCGATAAATGAGTAACGTGACCAAATCCCCTGCTCGGCAGATTCAAGCAAAAATGATCCGGAAATGTCTGAGGCAAGTTTCTGAAACAACGAGACTGGGTTCTCTGTTCCAAGCGGAATGGTGCGATAAACCGGAATCAGGTTATAGTCGCGACTGAGTTCTGCAAATGCTTCGGAAGAAAGATTGACGTTCAAAATCAGGCATCCGTTTCATCGGTAGCGATGTACAGGGTCTGAATGTCGAAGCAAGATTCGGTACCGGTGTGACAGGCAGGTCCGTTCTCCAGAACCTTCACCAAAAGGGTGTCCCCGTCGCAATCCGCTTCGATAGAAATGATTTGCTGCGTGTTACCCGAAGTGGCACCTTTGTGCCAGATTTCATTTCGAGATCTTGACCAAAAAACGGTTTCACCTAGTTCAATGCTTTGAGAAAGGCTTTCTCGATTCATCCAAGCAACCATTAGTACGCGAGAGCTAGTGGCAGACTGCACTACTGCTGTAATGAGGCCATCTCGGTCAAATTTCAAAGTTTCAAATGCACTCTTATCTAGCGGCATTAACGCACCTCGAATCCGGCTGTCTTGAGCTCATGTTTTGCTTCGGTAATGCTAACCGAGCCCTCGTGGAAGATGCTGGCTGCCAGGATTGCATCCGCCCCGGCCCTAGCTGCCGCCGGGAAATCCTTCGCCTTACCAGCACCACCAGAGGCAATTACCGGTACTTTGCTGATTTCGCGAATTGCAGTGAGCATCTCTACATCGAAACCAGCGCGTGTGCCATCGGCGTCTATTGAGTTAACTAGTAACTCACCCGCGCCAAGCTCCTGACAGCGGCTAACCCACCGAAGTGCGTCAAGATCGGTTTCCTGACGGCCGCCGTGAGTTGTCACCGAATAGCCACTCGGGGTTATGGTGGAACGCTTTAAGTCGAGCGAAATCACTAGCACCTGGTTTCCGAAGCGATTAGCAATTTGCGTTAGCAGGTTCGGGTTGCTGATGCCAGCCGAGCCTACCGAAACCTTGTCTGCGCCGGCTGTAAGCAGTTTGGCAACATCATCAACTTCGCGAATTCCTCCGCCGACCGTTAACGGAATGAATAGTTGCTCTGCGGTTGCAGTGACCAAGTCATACATGGTGGAACGATTATCCACCGTAGCTTTGACGTCCAAAAAAGTTAGTTCATCAGCGCCATCTTGGTAGTAGCGAGTTGCAAGTTCAATTGGGTCGCCTGCGTCTCGAAGGTTCAGAAAGTTGACGCCTTTGACTACACGTCCCTCTGCCACATCAAGGCAAGGGATTACGCGAACTGCCAGCGACACTAGATTCTCGCAGCGTGTAATGCGCTAACCAGAATTGCGCGAGCGCCTAGCTGATATAGATCATCCATCACACGGTTTACTTCGGCTGATTTAACTAGCGCTCGAACTGCAACCCAATCCGAATCGCGGAGCGGTGAAATAGTCGGTGATTCAATACCTGGAGTGATTGCCGATGCAGCTTCGATAATCGCCACTGGACAGTCGTAGTCAACGATGACGTACTCTCTTGCAACGATGACTCCCTGAAGGCGACGTAGCAGTTGTTCGTAATCGACAGCGTGACTAGGAGCAACGATAAGTTGTGCGGTACTTTCCAGAATGGTTGGACCAAATATTTCTAATCCAGCCTGACGCAAGGTATTTCCGGTAGAAACTACGTCTGCAACAGCGTCGGCAACTCCGAGGCGTACAGAGACTTCAACGGCTCCGTCAAGCTGAACCAGCTCTGCCTTGATACCTTGCTTTGAAAGAAAATCTTCGACCAAGTTCACATAGGCAGTAGCGATGCGCTTGCCAGCGAGTTGCTTGATGTCGCTAAACGCGCCGACCGGTCCAGCAAAGCGGAACGTCGAACCACCAAAGTCGAGGTTCGCGATTGGCTTTGCTTGACTTCGGCTATCTAGCAGTAGGTCTAAACCGGTAAATCCAAGGTCTAGCGATCCCGCCCCAACGTAAGTGGCGATGTCTCTAGGGCGAAGGTAGAAAAACTCAATTTGATTCTGTGAATCTACGACGTGCAAGTCTTTTGGGTCGCGGCGGACGGCATAGCCGGCTTCCTTGAGCATAAGGATGGCAGTGTCTGACAAAATCCCCTTGTTTGGGACTGCAACTTTTAGCATTTGAATTCTTTTCTTGTCTTAGAAGTTCTTTTCGAGGTCGGCAATTTCAATACCCTTAGCGGTCATAAGGACCTGCAGATGATAGATGAGCTGGGAAATTTCCTCAGCGGTGCGCTCGTTGCCTTCATACTCGGCCGCCATCCAGACTTCGGCAGCTTCTTCGACGATCTTCTTACCAATGGTGTGAACGCCAGCATCCAGCCACTTTACGGTGTCAGAACCGTTAGGCCGATGTGTTGACTTCTCTTTGATTTCGGCAAAGAGTTGTTCGAAGGTCTTCATCCGACTAGATTACCTTGATTTGTTGCCCTTCTAAAGGTGCAAGTGTTTGAAACCGGCTTCGGCTAAGCCACGAAGCCGATCTATCTGAGAGTTTCTGTCAATTGCCTTGAACACCGCGCTACCAGCTACGAAAGTGTCTGCTCCAAGTGCAGCAACTCTCTCGATATTTGATTCATCGATACCGCCATCAACTTGAAGCCATACGTCAAGTTTCTCGCTGTCAATTAGGCGCCTTGCCTGAGCGACCTTCTCCAATGTGTGTTCGATTAGCGCCTGTCCACCAAAGCCAGGTTCGACGGTCATGACCAGCAGCTGATCGAAGTACGGAAGTATTTCAATAACTTCGTTGAGATTGGTATTCGGTTTGATGGCCAAACCGGCACGGGCTCCTGCAGCTCGGAGGTCTTTTGCAATGGAGTTAGCGCTGTTTGCCGCTTCTAGATGGAACGTCACTGAAAAAACACCAGCCTCGGCGTATTTCACAGCCTCAACATCTACGTTTTCAATCATCAGGTGCACGTCTAGTGGCTTCTGGGAAACCTCTTGCATGCGTTTAACCATTGGTAAGCCGAAAGTTAGGTTAGGCACAAAATGGTTATCCATGACATCGACATGCAATGCATCTGCATGCCCTAGCGTTTCGAACTCACGCTGGAAATTTACAAAATCCGCAGAGAGGATGCTTGGATCGATGCGCACACTCATGCGACTACTCTAGCCAGCACTCGGCGTGGACTTGGTTAGCAGAGACATAAACATGGCGTCTGTGTCATGTGTCTGCGGCCAGAGTTGCACAGTCTTGCGTTTGGCATTCAGTGCCAAATCACCATTAATTGAATGCAGCACTGCCCCCGCATCAAGTAGTTGCACCTCTTCATCGTATTTACGTATGAGCCAATCAACGATGGATACGGTTTCCGCACTGTGTGGTGAACAGGTGACATACGCCAAAAGTCCGCCAGGCTTCAATGCAAGCCAGGCACTGGAGAGCAGTTCCTGCTGTAGTTTGCTGAGTTCAGCAACATCGTTTGGTTGCTTACGCCATCTGGCTTCAGGTCGCCTACGCAATGCCCCGAGACCGGTACAAGGCGCGTCCACCATGATTCGATCAAATTTGCCAGCGAAGTCATTCCCGAAACTTCGGCCATCGGCACAGGAGACTTCCACCTGAGGGTCAATTTTGCTCAGCGCCTGAGTCACCAATTTTGCGCGGTGAGGTGAAACCTCGTTGGCGTAAAAGTGAGCGCCGTTTTCTTTGGCCTCCGCAGCCAGTACCGCAGCTTTACCGCCGGGTCCGGCGCAGAGATCTAGCCAGAGTTCACCCGCCTCAACTTTTCTGGCTCTGCTCAATAGCAATGCCGAAAGTTGAGAACCTTGGTCCTGCACTCTCATCATTCCGTCGCGAACCTGTGGCAACTTGCCAGGATCACCGTCTCGCATAACGTAGCCGATCGGGCTGGCTTGACCCGAAACAAAATCGGCTACATCAGCCTGCTTTCCCGGAAGTAGGACCAGATTGACCAAAGGCGGCTGATTATCTGATTCCAGGAGCGATACCAGTTCGCTCTCTCTCCCATCTATCTTTAGTGCCTGCTGTAAAGCTCGAATAATCCATACCGGATGCGAATACTTCAGTGCGAGCTTCTCGGTTTCGTCGGAGCAATTCCGTAAAAGCTGAGTTAACCATTCAGCAGAATCTTTCTCGGCAACCCTGCGCAGAATTCCGTTTACAAAGCCGCTAGCT
>JBFYJA010000001.1:0-21892 GCA_041311675.1 Micrococcales bacterium
TGAAGAGTCTCCCCAAACAATTAGCTGAGCTGAATACCCTCTCAACTGCAACCTAACGTCATCTTTGGTTTTGGCGTCAATCACCGAAACGCGTGGCAGCAAGTCTGCAGGGAGCGCAAGTAAAACATCAATTGCCAATGTGAAGGCCTTGCTGTTTTTTGGATCATCGTTAATCAGCACTCTTGGATATTTATCGGAATATTTCGCCGCTCCGAGGTTCACCGCTGCAGCATCGAACAACATTCCAACTCCAGCGACATCTACTATCGCTATTGGTTGACGTTCAGCAACAGAAATGTGCAAAGTATGCGGCAGTTCGCTAATTATCGAAATGCTTTCGATTAATTTGAATTTTGTTAGTTGATTCGCGATTTCCTGTTCATTTACCAACGCTAGAGGTTTGCCGAGATTTGATCTGACCGCATTTAGCACTGATTTTTCAGGCACCTTATGCAATCCGGTAACACGAATCTTTTCTACTGCGAGCATTGGCGTAACTAGTGTTGCAAGCACCAGGAGTACCAAAATGACGAATGAACTAAGCAGGGTTAGAACGATGACTCTCTTTTGACGCGATTGCCCCTGAAAGCGTTGTCTCTGACTACGAATTTGCTTAAGCGTGTCGCGACTCAATCTTGCCTTTGCAGGCTTCTTGGCAATAATGGCCTTTGCTGGGGCCTTACGTATCGGAGTGACCTTGGCCAATTTGGGTTCCGGTTTACTTCCTCGTTGTTGAGGTCGTTTCAATTTACTTTTCTAACGCCGTCAGCAGTTCAGGAACCATTCGATAGACATCCCCGCAGCCCATAGTGATGATGAAATCGCCAGACTTGGCCAAAGACGCTGCAACTGATGGGGCATCTTCCCATAGCGGTACGTAATGAACCTGAGACCTATTTGCGAAAGAATCCGAAACCAACTGACCGGTAACCCCAGGTTCCGGATCTTCGCGCGCCGCATAAATGTCGAGCACAACAACCTGGTCACTAGCGGCCAGCGCCTCCGCAAACTGGTCATGCATCAGGCGAGTTCTGCTGTAAAGATGAGGTTGGAAGACGGTAATCAAGCGCCCATCTCCGACCACAGCCCTAGCCGCTTTTAGAGCGGCAGCGACCTCAGTTGGGTGGTGAGCAAAATCATCGTAAACACGAACTCCCCGTTCTTCACCGTGCAGTTGAAAACGGCGTTCCGTCCCTCGGAAACTGGTGATGCCGTGAAGTGCCTGTCCGGCATCAAACCCAAGTCCAACTAGAACAGCAAATGCTCCGGCTGCGTTGATCGCATTGTGCTCGCCCGGGATGGTTAGCTCTGCAGAATATTTCTGACCCTGGTAAACAATCGAGAATGTAACCTCAGCGCCACTTGCATCGACATCGGTAAGTCTTACCGTTGCATCTGCGGCAAAGCCAAAAGTAAGCACTCGTTTATCGCGAATTAACTTTGTGACTCGCACTGCCCCAGGATCGTCAGAACTAATCGCTACGAATTCTTTGGCACCTTCGGCAAAATTAGCAAATTCTTGCTCGAATGCCTCTTCACTTCCGTAGTGGTCCAAGTGATCGGCATCTACATTCGTAATCAGTGCTACCGCGGTGTCGTAATGCAAGAATGAGCCGTCTGATTCATCCGCTTCAATAATGAATAAGTCGGAAGCACCTTTGGATGACGATGAATTTAGTGCAGTGATTACTCCGCCATTTACGAAACTTGGATCCACACCTAACTTCAGTAATGCGGTAATTATCATTCCTGTGCTCGTGGTCTTGCCGTGAGCGCCGGCAACCGCCACGACGCGATTCTTTGAAGTCAGATAGGCCAGCGCCTGAGAGCGGTGGATTACTGGAATTCCACTTTTCTTAGCCAATAAATACTCTGGGTTGGTTGGCCATAGTGCCGAGGTCACCACCACGGTATCGGGATTACCTAGATGAGCTTCATCGTGACCAATGAAAATCTCTGCGCCAAGCTCCCGCAGTGCTGCAACGTTGTCAGTATCACGCAAATCACTTCCGGTGACCCTGTGGCCCATTCCAATCAAAATGCGAGCGATTCCGCTCATGCCAGAGCCACCGATGCCAATGAAGTGAACCACTCCGAGGTCAGCGGGTACCGGTTGTGAAAAATCTGGCTTAATCATGATGCTTTACAAAGATTAGGTGTTGCGGGCCTGAAATCAGTTAGACAACACGCCTTGAACTAAGCGATACAGGTTTTGGGTGCCGTTGCTTATTGCGACTTTTTGAGCAGCGGAGCTCATCTGTTTTAGTCGCTTGGCGCTCGACAGCAGCGGAACGAGAGTTTGAGCCACATAATCCCTAGTGAACTCGGCATCCGAACACGAAATGGCTCCGTCGGCTTCAAGCACGGTTTTTATGTTGTGCTTCTGTTCGCCATTCCCAATTGAGTATGGGATGTACAGGGCCGGTACGCCAAGTGCAGTAAGTTCGGTGACGGTTGCTGCTCCGGCTCGGGACACCGCAAAATCTGCTGCAGATAGCGCAAGATCCATGCGGTCGCAATATTTGATGCGCAAATAAGACTTTTGCTTTATTGGTTCGAGTTCAGATTTTCCACCGACAATATGCAAAACCTGCACCCCAGCCGCAAGCAGTAAGTCGCGAGACTCCTCAATAGTCTGATTGATAGATTGCGCACCAAGCGATCCTCCAGTTACCAAGAGTGTGAACATTTCTTCGTCCAGCCCAAAATGTTTGCGAGCAGCTGTGATATTTCTCTTTTGGATAACCGACTCAATTTCTTTTCGCAGTGGCATCCCCTCGTAAGACGCATCAGGCAGCGGAGTGCCCTTGAATGCCACGGCAACCGCATCTGCAAATTTGGCACCAATTTTGTTTGCGATACCCGGAAGAGCATTCGCCTCATGCACTACTAACAAGGTTTTTTCGAGACGGGCTGCAACATAAGCTGGGGCGCTTGCATACCCACCGAAGCCAACCACAATATCGATTTTGTTCTGTCGAATAATCGCTCGTACCTGATTTACTGCTTTGAAAAACGCGCTCGGAAATGCAAAGGCGCTAAGGGATATTTTTCGCGGAAATGGGAGTTTTGCGATGGTGAGCAACTCATAACCTCGCGCTGGTACTAAATCTCTTTCTAAGCCCTCTTTGGTGCCCAAGGCAAAAATTCGAGCATCCGATTCAGTCTCCGAAATGTAGTCAGCAAGTGCGAGCAGCGGATTTACGTGGCCACCTGTCCCGCCACCAGTCAGCAAATAATTGGTCATCGCTGTCTAGCATTTCTGGTTCGAGCCAGTGGTTGTTGCGAGTTTCGACGTTCGACACCAAGCGCCACGCCGATTGCGGCAAGCGTGGAGAGCAGAGATGATCCGCCGGAAGAAATTAGCGGTAACGGCACACCAAGCACGGGCAAGAAGTTAAGTACCACCGCGATGTTTACCAACGCTTGCAAAACAATCCAAGCCATGATTCCGATCAGAATGTAACGCTCATAATTTGATTGAGTTTTCAATGTGATTTTGACAAGAATGAAACCGAGCATGATGAAAAGTGCAATCACTACGGCTGCCCCAATTAGTCCGAACTCTTCTCCAATGATCGCAAAAATGAAGTCGTTTTCGACTTCCGGAATCCAACTCCACTTCATTTTGGAATCACCAAAGCCGGTGCCACTAACCCCACCAGCGGCTAGTGCCCAAACGCCGTGTTTAGCCTGCCAGTTAACATCTAGAGGGTCTGGGGCAGAAGGATTCAACCAAGCCAAAACTCGAGCTCGGCGAGAGGCGCTCATGTTGATGGCAACCGGAATTGCAACCACAGCAAGACCTGCAATGAAACCAACAAGTCGACGCGGCATCCCGGCAATTGAAAGCTGGACCATAACTATCAAGAACATAACAATTACCGTTCCCAGGTCCGAGCCGGCAATAACGGCAAGCATGGCAATAATTCCGTTACCGAATGCCGGCCACCAAGTCCTGGTTGGATCGGTAAGTTCATTGTCACGTCTGGTTAGAAATAGTGCGATGTTCATAATCATCGCTAGTTTCAAGAACTCACTCGGCTGTAACGAAAACAAACCCAATACGCTAATCCAGTTTTTGTTTCCGTTTACAGCAGTACCTATTAGCAATACCAAAACCTGAAGACCTAGTGCTCCAAAGAAGAACGGCTTAGTTAGGTTCTTCAAGGCAACCAGCGGAAATCTAGAAATCAAACCCATGCCGAAAAGTCCAGCGATTGCTGCCAGTAGTTGCTTTCCAAAAATGGAGTAAGCGCTGTTACCAGCCTTGAGTGCATCGACGTAAGAGGCACTGAGCACCATCATCGAACCGAAAATCACCAAAATGACGGTAATACTCAGGAGCTGATTAAACTCTTTCGATTGGTTGCGAAAAGTACCTGCAAGCCATCTGCCAAATTTTGACAAGGCTCCTTCTGAAACTTGCGCAAGTTTTCCCGAAATCGCGGTTTTTCTAGCCATTACTCCCCCAGCACCGCTCGAGCGAACTGATTACCGCGATCGGCATAGTCCTTGAATTGATCCATTGAGGCTGCCGAGGGCGCAAGAAGCACTACGTCGCCGACCTCAGAAATTGATCGAGCTGCCTCAACCACTCGGTTCATAACTTTGTGATTGTCAGACTCGTCAATTTCGATGACTTGAAGTTCTGGAGCGCACTCGCTTAGCGAAGCCAAAACCTCTGCTCGATCTACACCAATCACAATCGCGGCCTTCAGTCGGTCGATATTGTTCTTGATCAACGGACGGATGTTGACCCCTTTTAGTAATCCACCAACTACCCAAACAACATTTTCAAATGAACGAAGGGAAGCTTCGGTGGCGTGGGCATTGGTAGCTTTCGAATCGTCAAACCAAAGCACACCGCCTTGATTTGCTACAAATTCGATTCGATGATGATCTAGCTTGAAATTAGCGATGGCATCACCAATAGCACTCGGGGAAATGTCGCAGGCGCGGGCAATCGCTGTGGCAGCCGCCACGTTGGCCAGAAGATGCGGTGTAACCACACCAATTTTCCCAATTTGTTCATGACTAGAGATCTGAGGCAGTTCTTTAGCTCGATATGGAAAGAATGCTCTGTCTATCAAAGAATCTTCAACATAACCAACTTGTAAGTCACCTGGAAAACCGCGGGTAAAGCCAACCGCGAGCGTCTCTACGGTTGCAACATCTGCGTTCTTCATCAGGTCTATGGTTAGTTCGTCTTCTGCGTTGTAAATGATCGCTCGTTCAGCACCTTCAAAAACTTTAGCTTTTGCTTGCACATATTCTTCAAAGCTTCCGTGCCAGTCGATGTGATCTTCTGCGATGTTCAAAAGCGCAGAAACGAATGGTCGCGGCTCTTGAAGGTAATGCAATTGAAAACTTGAAACTTCAATAACCAGAAAATCGAATCCGTCTGGATGTCTAATAGCATCCAATATTGGTAGGCCAATGTTGCCGCAGGCAATTGCTCGCTTGCCGCCAGCAAGTAACATCTGTTCCACAAGTTGAGTTGTGGTGGTTTTACCATTGGTGCCCGTGATTTGCACCCATTTAGCAATCGATTCGGTTTTGTCTCGAAGCCTCCAAGCTAAGTCAATGTCACCCCAGATTGAGACGTTATTTTGATTCGCCCAAACTAAAAGTTGATCTGTAGGTTTGATGCCTGGAGAAACCACAATCACGTGTGGGGCAAAATCAATTACCTTGGATAACTGCTCTTCGAATGGAATTCCAATTGCTGCCTCAATACCCAATACCGCGAGCAGGTCTCTGTGTTGATCATCTGCTGAATTTGCAATTACCAGAAGTGAACTTTTTAGCTCGTGTAAAGTGTCAGCTACCGCAAAACCTGAAACACCTACGCCGTAGACCACTGCACGAAGGTTGGACCAATCGGAATGCCAGCTTGTTAAATCGCTCAACTGAAACATGAGTTTTTAGCCGTAGATCCATTCAATGTAGAACAGCCCGATGCCGGTTAGCACGCAGAGTCCAGCAATAATCCAGAAGCGCACCACAATAGTGATCTGTGCCCAGCCTTTGAGCTCAAAGTGATGGTGCAGAGGACTCATCAAGAAAACACGGCGTCCGGTACCGGTTCGCCACTTGGTGAGCTTAAAGAAAACACGCTGAATGATTACCGAGCCGGTAACAATCACGAAAATTCCACCGATAAGCACCAAGAGCAACTCGGTTCGGGAAATGATTGCGAGCGCTGCCAGCGCGCCGCCTAAGCCTAGAGATCCGGTGTCACCCATAAAGATCTGTGCGGGTGAGGTGTTCCACCATAGAAAACCAGCACAGGCACCCACGATGGCCGATGCGACAACGGCAAGATCCAGTGGATCTCGTGTTGAGTAGCAAGAAGCTACATTTTCGAGAACTGACCCACATGCCTGATTGAATTGCCAAAATCCAATAATGGCGAAAGCACCAATCGACATGATGCTAGACCCAGTGGCCAAACCGTCGAGACCATCCACGATATTTACACCGTTTGAAGTGCTCGCCACCAAAAAGTAAATCCAAACGATAAATAGGCCGATGCCGACAACTGTGCCTAGTGACATGAAATCCAGATTTAAATCTCGGAACAACGAGATCTTCGTAGACGCTGGTGTGATTCCAGTTTCATTTGGAAATTGAATTGACAAGACCGCAAAAATTACGGCAACCAAACCTTGCCCGAATATTTTCTGCCAGCCGGTCAACCCCAAGCTTCTCTGCTTATGCGTTTTGATGTAGTCATCAAGGAACCCAACTAGACCTAATCCGACCATCATGAATAAAACTAAAAGCGCCGAGATTGTTGGCACTTCAAAATTAGATAACTTGCTTAAGAAATAACCTGCAACCGTGGCCAGAATTATTACTACGCCACCCATGGTTGGCGTGCCGTGCTTGGTCTTATGAGACTGCGGACCATCTTCGCGGATGAATTGCCCCCAATTAAGGCGCTTAAATAGCCAAATGAAAGCTGGGGTTGCTAGCAGAGTGATTGCCATTGCTATACCGCCCGCAAGCAATACCGCTCTCATTATTTAACCTCCGCTAAGGCATCGCCCAGGAATCTCAAATCAGCAGATTTAGAGGACTTCACTAGGACAATGTCACCAGAACCAAGCAAAGCACGAACTTGCTCGATTGCCTCGTCAATCGAGTCGACAAATTTCGATTCGCCATCCCAGGAGCCCTCTTGCATTGCACCCAGGTGGATCAACTTAGCCTTTTGTCCAACTACAAATAGCTGATCAATGTTGAGCCGCACCACAAATCGGCCGATTTCATCATGTTGAATAGCCGCTTGGTTGCCTAACTCGGCCATTTCACCAAGCACCGCAATTGTTCGATGCCCTTGACGGCCAAGGGTGGCTAAAGTTTGCAAGGCAGCCTTCATCGAATCTGGACTGGCGTTGTAGGCATCGTTGATAATTAGCGAACCGCGAGGCCCAGCCAGCGGCTGCATCCTCCAACGTTCGGCAATATCAAGCTCCTCCAAGGCGCCGAGAGCTTTAGCTAAATCGAGCTCGAGAACATGAACTACTGAAAGCGCAGCTAGGGCATTCATTACCTGGTGTTCACCAAGTATTTTGAGCGCGACTCTCCTTATTTTTTGCCCATCGATAATGAGATCAAATTCAGTCCCTCGAATAGTGACAGTGACGTTTTCAGCCCTAACTCCAGCATCTGGCGAGGTACCAAACCAATTCGGAGAAATAGAGGTTCTAGACGCCATGTCCGCCACCAGTGAGTCATCTGAATTAAGAATCAAACGCGATTTTGGGTTGAGTGCTTGGACCAGTTCACTCTTAATCTCGTATGTAGATTCAATTCCGCCGAATTCACCAACGTGAGCCAACCCTACTTTTAAAACAACGCCGATGTCAGGCGAACACATTTCAGCAAGGTAGTTGATACTGCCCGGTCCGCCGGCACCGAGTTCTGCAACGAGAAATTTGGTTTCACCACTTGCCTTCAACATAGAAATTGGAGCGCCAACCTCGTTGTTATACGACTCAATCGGTGCCACTGTATTTCCGAATTGACTAAGGATTGCGGCAAGCATGTTTTTAGTTGAAGTTTTACCGTTTGATCCGGTTATCGCAATGACTCTAAGGTCTGGAGCCTCATGCAGTTTTCCGATTACAAACTTGGCAAGCTTTCCGAGTGCTAGCACGCTGTCTGCAACTACAATCTGTGGAATATGCGAGTCCAGGGTACGTTCTACTAATGCAGCAACAGCACCTTGTTCAAATGCTGACTCTACGAAATTATGCCCGTCGGTTACTTCCCCCGGTTTTGCTACAAATAGCGAACCAGGTTTGACCAATCTTGAGTCGGTTTCTACTGAACCCGTGATCTCTACATCCTCACCGATTAGTTCGCCGGCTACCGCTCCAGCAATTTCTGAAAGTTTCAGGTTGATCAAGACCAACCCGATTCCTTGAGAGCAGCTCGCGCCTCGGCGCGTGCAGAGTAGGGAGTCCTAACTCCTCGAATGTCTCGATAGTCCTGGTGGCCAGGGCCTGCCCATAGGATCGAGTCCCCGGGCTGTGCTCGCTTTACTGCTTCACGAATAGCTTGTTCCGGTGGGCTTACCTCCAAAACTTCAAGGTCCGCCCTGGCTTCTTTTGCGCATTCAACTAGAGTTTTGCGAATACTTGCTGGGTCTTCAAATCGTGGATGATGGTCGGTTATAACGAGAAGGTCGCATCCGCGCGCGGCAACCTGAGCCATAGCTGGGCGCTTAGTGGCGTCTCGATCACCATCTGCACCAAAAACCATAATGACTTTTCCAAGTGTCACCTTTCTTACCGCGGCAAGAGTATTCAAGAAGGCGTCTGGACTATGACCGAAATCAACATATACGTTTGGTCCGGTTGCGCCCGTAACTCGTTCGGTTCTACCTGGCATATAGACGTCAATGCCGTCACCGATTGCCTGCGCAACGTCAGCAATCTTGTACCCCGCCTCGATCAACATGACAATTGCTAGGCCAGCGTTGTGCGCCATGTGCGCACCAATCAAAGGTAACTTTGACACAAGCTCCTGAGATTTTGAATTGGTCAACCTGAATGAGGTTTGACTCGGCGTTTCCTCAAGAACCTCAATATTCCAATCCGCAATCACACCTGACTTACTTGCGATAGTGACGAAAGGAATATCTGATTTTTGTGCAAATTCATGACCGAATTCTGAATCGAGGCAAATAACTCCTTTGCGACCATGTTTTGGTGTGAAAAGGAGTTGCTTCGCACTTAGGTAATTTTCCATTGTGCCGTAATCATCCAAGTGATCATGCGAAAGATTCGTGAAACCTACTACGTCGAAAATCAATCCATCTACGCGATGTTGGCTCATCGCTTGAGCCGAAACTTCAATTGCGACATCGGTAACCGATTTTTCACGCATTCTGGCAATCAATGCATGCATTTCTGTTGACTCGGGAGTAGTTAGGCGACTGACTATTTTTTCCCCAGCGATGTGCCTTTCTGCTGTTGAGGTTAAACCTGTAGTTCTTCCAAGCTGACGAAGAATTGCCTCGAGTATGTAAGTTGTAGAAGTTTTTCCGTTTGTTCCGGTCGTGCCAAAAATCTTTGGCATGACCTCAGCAGAATTTCCGTAAACGTATGCAGCCAACTCCCCCAAACGAAGGCGTGGGTTCTCAAGTAGCGCAATCGGAATTGATCTTGTTTCAATAAGCTCTAACCCGGTAGCGTCAGTAATGATTGCGGAAGCTCCGGACTCTATTGCCTTGGTTACGTGCAGAGCGCCGTGTGACTTCAAACCAGGCATAGCTAAAAACAAGTCACCAGCACGCAAGTCACCGGTGTTCATGCTGATGCCTGTTATTTCGGCATCGCCCGCATTAGAAAATGTCAAAGCAAAGTTCGCCACCAACTCAGTGAATGCAACTGGCACCACATGATCTGGCCTGATGGTTGGCGGTATCTGCTCTTTCATTACTTCCACTCTGTCGCAATATTGGCCGATTTAGTGGTTGATGGCGGCACTCGATATGTACGAAGTACCTGCTGCATGATTGCCTTGAAAATCGGGGTGGCGCCCATTGAGTTACTCACGGTGCGAGATTTAAATGCTGTGACCGCTACTACATACTGAGGGTTGTCAGCTGGCGCCATTCCAATAAAAGAAATTGCGTGTAGATAACCGTAACGACCGGTTGCCGGATCGGTAATTTGAGCCGTACCGGTTTTACCGGCTACCCGATAACCAGGCACTCCCGCGTGTCGTCCAATTCCACCTTCCTCGACCACTTTCTCAAGCATGTCGAGAGTTGTTCGCGCGGTGCTTGCAGAAACTACTTGAACTCCTGCTTGCTGAGGCGTTGCTACAAAGTTCCCCTTACCGTCATCGCAACCCTCAACAAGTCTCGGCTCCAAACGAACACCATTATTAGCAATCGCCTGATACATCATGGCGGATTGAATTGGGGTCACCGAAAATCCTTGACCAAACATCGAAACATATTTCTTAATGTTGTCCCATTTGTCTAACGGCGGAACGATTCCAGATGATTCACCAGGAAAATTAATCGCGGTTTTCTTTCCCATTCCAAACTTGGTAAGGATATCGAAACGGGTAGCCACAGGAACTTTTTGACCCATGATCATGATTCCCGTGTTCGAAGAATCGCGAAGCACTCCGGTGAGTGTCAACTTATCGTTGCCATGTGTGTGCGAATCAGTTACACGATAACCGCCACTCTTCGGTACGGTCCAGGCATAAGGAGCAATGACACGTGACTCGGGAGTCGCTTTCCCCGTTTCAATTAGTGAAGCTGCAGTGATTGCTTTGATCACAGAACCAGGTTCAAACTGAGATTCAAAGACTCTTGCATGCCGTGCTTCTTCAGTTGATTTACTTGGAGCATTCGGATCCATAGTAGGAGCCTCTGCGGCAACGAGGATTCTTCCGGTCTTTACCTCGATGACGATTGCTGTAGCCCAATCGGCTTTGAGCCTGGCCCAGTTAGAGGTAAGTACCTGCTGCGAAAAGTACTGAAGATCTGCATTAATGGTTAGTTTTACGTTTTTTCCATTGACTGCTTTAGTAGTGGTTACCACGCTTGAAGGAATCTTGATTCCGTCTTCGCCTTTTTCGTAAGACTCTTTACCGTCGACGCCAGCCAAGCAACTATTCATTTCCGACTCGATGCCACCCATTGGCTTGCCGTCTGTGGTTAGGAAGCCAATCAAGCTTCCAGCAAGTGCGCCGCTCGGGTAGGTGCGTGATGGAACTGCATCGTAATAAACCCAAGGGATATCGAGTTTTTTCAACTGGGCATATACATCTGTGTTTACACCGCGTTTGACGTTGGAATATTGGCCCGTGCCAATGATTTTGGCCATTACCTCTTCTGGGGTCATCCCCATGATTCCCGCCATCTGCGCGGCAATCTGCTCAACCGGAATCGTCGTAGAGACTCCGTTAACTTTCTTGGTAACAGCTTTCACGTTAACCGGTGCCACGTTTATGTCGTACTTCAAAACTGTCTTGGCTAAAGCTTTTCCCGTTGAATCTTGGATCTGTCCACGAATAGCCGGAACAACCTGAGTCACAGAGCGACTGGCAAGTGAAACCTTATTGATGTCGCCGGCTTGGAAAATCTGAATCTGAACAAGGCGACCAACAAAAACTAAACCGAGCACGACAATAACTGTCGCGAAAAACCTTAATCGTTTATTTGGGTTTCCCGGCTGCATGAAACTCATGATGCCTGCCTTGCTGCCCTAAAAATTAGTGTGTTGGTGATGCTGGAATTGCATTTGCAGGCAAGGTTACTGGCTTTACAGCGGTAACTGGCTTAGCGACATTCTCCGAAATTGCTGCATCCGGAGCGGCAGGAGTCAAAACCGATTCCTGAATTAAGGCGGCTGAAGCGATATTGTTCTTAGCTACTCGACCGTCGGTGTTCAGAGCAGACTTTGGCTTACCAAAAACCTTCTGATCCGCAATTCTCAAGAACACTGGGTTGGCATTGGCGATCATCCCGAGTGATTGCGCTGAATTAGCAAGGTTCTGCTGCGAACTCAAAGAATCCACCTGCTGGCCAATAATTTGGCTCTGAGTGGTGAGCTCAATTTTTTCCAACTTTAAGTTGCGCAACTCGTAGGCACTTTGTGAAAGCGCGATATCAAGCACAAGCTTCAACACCTGAATCAGCACGAAACCAATGATTACTGTGCGAGCAATGGCTACACCGTGCTTGCGATTGCGAGCAACACCAGCAACTTTGTTGATACTCGAAACTCGAGCTAAAGGCTTGGCTGGGGTTGATAGACGTGCGATGCTCATGCTGCTCTCCGGATCTTCTCAGCAGCGCGGAGTCTTACCGACGCGGCTCTTGGGTTTACTTCAATTTCTTGTTCTGTCGCCTGTTCCGCACCCTTCACCACAAAACGAAGTATTGGTGCGTGTTCAGGAAGTTCAATTGGCAGGTCGATTGGTGCGGACGATGTCGATGCTGCAGCCAGTGCCTGCTTTACGATTCGGTCTTCGAGAGAGTGGTACGCCAAAACTAAAATTCGACCGCCGACCGCAAGTGCCTCTATAGCGGCGGGCATGGTGGCAATCAAAACATCCAGTTCGCGGTTCACTTCGATGCGAAGTGCTTGGAATACGCGCTTTGCTGGGTGCCCCTTTGATTTGCCAGGGATGAACGGAACGATTCCAACGATTAACTTGGCAAGACGCGCGCTCGATACGAATTCTGCAGACTTGCGCTCCTCAACAATTGCTGCAGCAATCTGCTTTGCATAGCGCTCTTCTCCAAACTCTTTGAAGATTCCAGTGAGCTGGTCTGCACTGTAGGTGTTCAACACGTCCGCTGCAGTTAGCGACTCGGTGTCGTCCATACGCATGTCTAGTGGTGCATCAAATGAGTAGGCAAAACCGCGCTCGGCTTCGTCTAATTGCATTGAAGAAACACCGAGATCTAGAAGAACGCCTTGAACTGAGTCAATATCCAAGTCCCGTAAAACTTCTGAGATTTGATCGTAAGTAGCGTGTGCAAATTTGACTCTTGAACCAAAACGTTCGAGTCGCTTGCTGGCTAGATTGATAGCATTCTGGTCACGATCGATGCCGACCACCGTTAGTTCAGGAAACTTTTCAAGAAACGCCTCAGTGTGACCACCGAGACCTAGTGTGCAATCAACCAAAATTGCTCCTGCAGCTTTGACTGACTCACCAAGAATTTCTATAGTGCGCTCAAGCATCACTGGAACGTGAATTTCGGAAACTTGCTTGTTTTGTGAGTTCATTTACTTCCGGATTTACCTGAAGCTAGAACCCCATCCATTCCTGCGAGCTTGGTTTTCGCGTTTTTCTGGCTTCGGGGAAGAGAGCCAGCGGTGAACGGGTGGAGATCTAACCTCAGGGGTTAGATGATTCCCGGAATCACCTCCTCCGCGATGTTGGAGTAAGGATCTTCTTGGTTAGCCAAGAAGGCATTCCAGGCTTTGGCATCCCAAATTTCTGCGTGGTTGCCGACTCCGATAACGACTAGTTCGCGTGAGAGCGATGCATATTCGCGAAGCACAGCTGGAACAGTTACACGACCCTGCTTGTCTGGAGTCTCCGAGTGTGCACCAGACATAAAAACTCGGGTGTAGTTACGTGCCGCCTGGTTAGTTAGCGGAGCCTGATTGATCGCTTCGGCGCGAGCTTTGAATTCGGCTGAACTGAATACCAAGAGACAAGCGTCCTGGCCGCGAGTGATTACCAATCCGCTGTTGAAAACTTCGCGGAATTTCGCCGGAAGGATAACGCGACCCTTCTCGTCCAACTTTGGTGTGTGTGTACCTAGCAACATCAGTAACCCCCTCTCCGATTAGCCACTTCGCCGATAAACTCCACTTTACACCACTTTGCACCACAAATGGTTGATTTTGGCGTGTTTATATAACGATTTGGTAGACACACCCCAATAGATTAGCGGATTTGGCTGGTGGAGGAAAATCCCAGATTTAAGCCAAAAAGCCACCCCGCGGGGTGGCTGATTAGCTAAATCTTGGGTTTTACGGCTGATCCCGGCGCTGGTTCCAGCGATTCTCAAAATAACCGGTTGAGTTCTTAGGCATTGGCTTGGATTTTCCTGCTTTAGTGGTGCTTACCGGTCCAGCGCTCGCTATTAGCAAGCCAAACAGAGCAACCAAGAAACCAATAACTCCGAAAAATACCAAATGAATAATCGCGGCAAAGACCAACAAAGAGATTCCAACAACAGCCACTAATGCCCCAGCGATGAGCTTTGCCGCCGAATTGACTGGCTTAGCCGCCTGGATCTTGCGAGAAAAAGCGTCGTCGGCTCCAACCAAATCTCGCTCCAGTTGCTCGAGTACCTTTTTGTCGTATTCCGAAAGTCCCATAGCCAGCCTCCTCTAATTCGAGCATAAGTTCCAGTCGGTGCTTTGTAAACGCCAACTTCTTGCCTACGATTAGCGTGTGCTGGAATCCACCATCCTCTTGCAGCTAATTCAAAATGAATTGGATGATTTCTGCCTTGCCCGAAAGTCAGAATTCAACAAAATCTCGCCCGATCTAGTGCCGCTGATCGATTATTCGCAAGACCTAATGTCTGGCGGAAAGCGCTTTCGAGCCCTATTCGCCTATTGGGCTTGGGCTGGATTCCTAAAAAGCAAACTTAGCGAAACCGAAAGCGAAAATGCGCTTCGAGGTATGGTCGGGATTTGTGCAGCTCTGGAAATGTTTCACGCGGCAGCGTTGGTACATGACGACCTTATTGACCAGTCAGATACACGTCGTGGACATCCAGCAGTACATAAGAGATTCGAGAAGTTGCACACAGAAAATACTTGGTCAGGTCAACCTCAGCGATTTGGTCAGGCTGGATCCATTTTGGTTGGAGATTTACTTCTCAGTTGGAGTTCTGAGATTTTTGGAAATGCGCTTAGATTCTCCAATGAGCGGGTAATCGAAATCGAATGTCGAAGTGAATTCAGCAAAATGCGAAGTGAAATCATGGCTGGGCAGTACCTGGATGTCATTGAGGAGAACGCTGGTTCGCAGCGAGATCCAGCCGAAGCCGTAGCCAGGGCAACCCAGGTAATGACTTATAAGACTGCAAAGTATTCAATTGAAGCTCCAATGTTGATTGGTGCTGCTTTTGCGGGTGCAAGCGAGGCAGAGCGTTCAGCGCTTGAGGCGTTTGCCATTCCGCTTGGCTTAGCGTTCCAACTTCGTGATGACGTACTTGGAGTATTCGGAGACCCAAAAATTACTGGAAAACCAGCAGGCGACGACTTGCGTGAGGGAAAACACACTGTATTGGTAGCGCTTACGCGTGAAGCACTTACCGGATCCGTGCGCAATGTTTTTGACGATATGCTTGCCGCCAGAGATTTGACCAATGATCAAATTGCATTTTTACAGCAAACGATCATCGGCGCGGGTGCCTTAAAGAAAACTGAGACACAGATAGAAGAATTTGGTAACGAAGCATTGTCGGCGTTGAACAAATTACCGATGGAGCCAAACGCTAAAAATGCCCTTGCAGAACTCGCGAATCAAGTCATGAAACGCGACAAGTAATTAAAGCGCCAAAGCCTGAGCTAACCTGCGTATTTCAGATTTTTTCCCGGCTACCAGTGCAGCCATGGGTGTTGTGTTAAGAACATCGTTTGGCGTGTAGAGCCATTCGATGGCCGAATCAAGACTGAACCCCGCATCCAGCAAAACCACGATGGTGCCTTGCAGTGACGCCAAGGGTTCATTGCCAACTATGGACTCACTTGGCAGATACTGAACGCCGTCCCGCTTCACCGAGAAAAGATGGTGATCCTCGATTAGGCGTCTGACCCTGCCAAGAGGTACGCCGAGTAGTTCGGCAGCCTCAGGCACAGTAAGCCATTTTGAAACATTGGCAAATACGTTGTTCACAGGTAAAGATTGCCACACCGCAGCGCTTATCGGGGATTTTCTATCACTCGTGAAACGATATCCCTTTGAGGCTATAGGAATCATGGGCGAGACAAGAGGCACCACGGAAACGGGACTGGACCAAAAACAGGTCTTGATGGCGTTGGCCACGGCCCCGATTGCCATCGTCGCCGCAATCGCACCACAGAGTGATGCTCTAGCTTCGGTAAACCCTGATCATGAGATGCCTTCAGAAATACAGGATTCTGCCCAATACTCACCTGGTGCTTTGATAAACAAAAGTCAAAGTATTTACACCGTGCAAAATGGCGACACCATGTCTTCAATTGCAAGCACACTTGGCCTAAGTACCAGCGACCTCTTCAGGATCAACAATATGACCTCAGCGACGCTGTTGCTTCCAGGTCAAGTGCTGAAACTTGTCGATAACGCCATTCAACCTACTGTTATTGACCGAATCACATCGCCGTTATTACACGTAGTTAAACCTGGTGAAACTCTTGGGAAAATTGCGTCGAAATATTCAATTTCATTGGCTGCAATCCTCACGTTGAATAATCTAAAAGAACGTTCACTTATTTTCCCTGGCCAAGAATTAACCATTCGTGACGTAACCCCAGCAAAAGTACCTTCACTAAAAAGCCGCACATCAGAACATACTGTCGCTGAAGGCGAAACCCTCACTGACATTGCCAAGCTACATGCTGTTTCACTAACATCACTACTCAAAAAGAATCAACTCACCAAAAATTCCATCATTTTTATTGGTCAGATTCTCGACATCCCAACTCCCACCGCGGAAAGTGCCACAAGTGACTACTCGCTTGGTAATCAAATCGGAAAACCAACCAGTGTTTGTATTTTCCACGGATTTCATAAAATCAAAGCTGGTGAAACCATTAGTCGCATCGCCGCTATTTTTGGGATCAGCACTCAGTCTTTGTTAACTGCAAATCAATTGACCTGGAATTCAACAATCTTCATCGGGCAAAAGCTTGTGATCCCCGACGTTCATTCGGCACTCGCCTGCCCTAAGCTGACTCCACTGAGTGACGAGATGCAACAGAATGCTGAAGAAATTATCCGACTGGGTCGTGAGATTGGCGTTAGTGACTACGGGATTGTAATTGCACTCGCCACAGCAATGCAGGAATCTAGCCTTAGAAACGTCGGCTTCGGCGACCGGGACTCCGTTGGACTATTTCAACAGCGACCGAGCGCACACTGGGGAACAAAAGCCCAGATTATGCAACCCGAATATGCCATCCGAGCTTTCTACGGAGGAAAAACAAGCCCCACCCGTGGCGTAGCCAGAGGCTTGCTGGACATTAGTGGCTGGCAAAAATTACCACTTACCGAGGCAGCGCAAGCAGTCCAGATCTCGGCATATCCAACGGCATACGCCAAGTGGGAACCGAGCGCCTGGAACTGGCTTATCGAACTGGATTCTCTGCGGGACAACCAATGAGTAACCTAGTTGGCCAACTGATTCACGGGCGTTACCAGGTAGAGAAACTAGTGGCACGCGGTGGCATGGCCACGGTTTACCTTGCCGAAGATAATCGCCTCGATCGCAAGGTAGCTTTAAAGGTCATTCATGAGCACCTGGCGAATGATCCTGAGTTCGTCAGCAAATTTGAACGCGAGGCGAAAATCGCCGCGAGGCTTTCACATCCAAATCTCGTTAATGTATTTGATCAGGCGCATGACGGCAAAATAGTTTTTCTTGCAATGGAGTACGTCCCTGGAATTACGCTCCGTGATGCTCTGCAAAATTTCGGAGCGCTTTCCCCTGATCGTGTGCTCGAAATCTTTGAACCCGTTCTTGCCGGATTGGCCGCAGCCCACAGTGCAGGCATCTTGCATCGAGACATCAAGCCGGAAAATGTTTTACTTTCCGATGACGGAAAAATTAAGCTTTCGGACTTTGGACTAGCGAGGCCAATTTCTGCGCACACGCAAACCGGTGCCGTAATTGGAACTGTTGCTTATTTGAGTCCGGAATTGGTAAGCAAGGGTATTGCCGATGCCAGAAGTGACGTTTACGCGGCAGGAATTATGCTTTATGAACTGCTCACCGGGCAGCAGCCATACAAAGGCGAACAAGCGGTTCAGGTTGCAATGCAACACGCAAATAGTGAGGTTCCGGCACCTTCGCTACTAAACCCAAACGTTCCTGAATTGCTAGACGAACTGGTGCTCTGGGCTACTGCCAAAGAACCAAGTCATCGCCCAGCGGATGCCGCGGAATTTCACAATGTCTTAGTACGCGCCAGAACGGACCTTCGGCAAGGCAACAAAGCAACTTACCTAACTGAGAAACTTGAGTTAAGTAAAACAACGGTTCTGAGTAACAGGACCGAAGTGCTCGGGTCCCTCAACAGCACAATTGCGCTGCCACAGGTTGAGAATGAAGCGCTTTCAGGAACTATTGGGTCGCGTAATCGTGCAATCAAAATTTTAATTGCATCGGTACTCACCATTTTGCTTGGCCTTGGTGCAGGTTGGTGGTTTAGCGCGGGGCCTGGTGGAATTCAAATCATGCCTGACCTAAGCAGTAGAACTGAAAAACAAGCGGTGTCTGCGCTCGCAAGCTTCAAGGCCGAAATCGAGATAGTTCGGCAAAACTCTAAAATGATTGCTGCTGGTTCGGTAATTTCTTCAGAACCAACCTCGGGAAGTATTTTCTGGGGTGGCAAAATCCGTCTATTGATTTCCACTGGACCAAAGTTAGTGCCGGTACCGGCGCTTTCAGGGAAAACACTGGTTGAAGCAACCGCACTCTTACTGCAATCCGGATTTACCGTTGGCAACGTCGACTCGTGGTTTAGCACAGCGCCAATCGGCACGGTCTTTGCCTACAACGGATCAGACGGCTCGCTTATTCCTGAAGAATCAAAAGTCGATATCGAGGTTTCGCTTGGTGCAATCCCTGTGGTTGCCGGATTAGACAAAGCCGCTGCAGAGAACTTGCTGCAGGTTGCTGGCCTCAGGTTGAGAAATACTACCGAGGAATACAGCGACTCGGTGCCCAAGGGTCAAGTTATATCGCTCGTGCCACTCACCGACCCAATCGGAAAAGCGGGCGAAGTTGACCTTGTCATTTCAAAAGGCACCAATGTTGTGATCATGCCAAAGGTTATTGGGGAAACCATCAGTGCGGCAAAAACCGCACTGGAAAGCCTGGGGCTTCGTGTAACAGTTGATACCAATCAGCTGACCAGTAAGTGGGGCATCGCAAAAGTTAAAAAAGTTAGCGTAAGTCAAGGCAGCAAGCTGCGTGTTGGCGATGCGGTGACGATTATTTCGCGCTAGCTAGCGCTTAGCCAGTGACTCTGCAACAAGGAAAGCAAGTTCCAGCGACTGCATGTGGTTGAGTCGTGGATCGCAAAGCGATTCGTAGCGCTCCTCCAGCGAAGCCTCATCAATCTTTTCACTACCACCAAGACATTCGGCAACATCATCACCGGTTAGCTCAACGTGAATTCCACCTGGGAATGTACCCGCAGCGCGGTGTACCTCAAAGAATCCCCGGACTTCGTCCATGACATCATCGAAACGACGAGACTTGTAGCCATTCTTCGTGGTCATACCGTTTCCATGCATCGGATCGGTAATCCAAAGTGGATTTGCATCAGAGTCGCGCACGGCTTCAACGAGTTTCGGGAGTTCCTCTCGAATCTTGCCGGCACCCATGCGAGTGATGAAAGTGAGACGACCTGGTTCACGATCTGGGTCGAGTTTCTCGATGAGTTCGAGCACATCCGTCACCTGTGTTGTCGGACCAAGCTTTACGCCAATTGGATTGCGCACGCGTGACAAGAAGTCTACGTGAGCGTGATCAAGCTGACGAGTGCGTTCACCTATCCAAATGAAGTGGCCGCTAGTGATGTATGGATTACCAGTGCGCGAATCAATTCGAGTCAAAGGGCGTTCGTAATCAAATAGCAGACCCTCGTGGCTCGTGTAGAACTCTGTAGTGCGAAGCTGCTCAAAGTCGGCTCCGCAGGCTGCCATGAAGCGAATGGCTCGGTCGATTTCGGAAGCTAATTCTTGGTATCGAGCATTTGCTGGGTTGTCCGCAAAGCCCTTGTTCCACTCGTGTACTGAACGGAGATCCGCGAATCCACCCTGAGTAAAAGCACGGATTAGGTTTAACGTCGATGCTGAGGTGTGGTACGCCTGAAGAATTCGATCAGGATTCGGTTCACGGGATTCCGGAGTGAAGTCGTATCCGTTGATTATGTCTCCACGGAATGCTGGCAGAGTAATGCCATCGCGAGTCTCGGTATCACTTGAACGAGGCTTTGCGAACTGCCCAGCCATTCGTCCCATCTTAATAATTGGCATCGATGACCCGTAGGTAAGCACTAATGCCATCTGCAGAAGAGTCTTTACACGATTACGAATCCGATCGGCAGTTGCATCGGCAAAGGTTTCGGCGCAATCTCCACCCTGAAGCAAAAAAGCGTTTCCACTTGCCGCTTGAGCCAGTCGACTTCGAAGAATGTCAACCTCACCAGCGAAAACCAGCGGTGGAAGTTTCGACAACTTCTCACGAACGTCAGCTACGGCTGACTGGTCTAACCAATTCGGCTGCTGAACTGCAGGCAGGTTGCGATAGTTGTCTAGGCCCGCTAGTACCGCTGGGTCTACTGCAACTACTTTTTCGTTCATGATTTTCCTGCCTGTTTTACTGACGTGCCAACTTGGCGCGCTTTTCTTTAACTGAAGATGCGTAAGCATCTACGTACTCTTGACCACTTAACTTTTGAAGTTCATAGATAATTTCATCGGTAACGGCTCGGAGAACGATGCGGTCCCCCTCCATGCCATCGAAACGTGAAAAATCGAGTGGTTGACCAACAACGATTCCGACGCGACGAATTCTCGGAAGACGCTTGCCGATGGGTTGAACTTTTTCTGTGTCAATCATGGCGACTGGAATAACTGGAACTTTTGACTCGAGAGCCATGCGAGCGATACCGGTTCGTCCTCTGTAGAGCTTTCCATCCGGCGAGCGCGTGCCCTCTGGATAGATACCTAGAAGCAGTCCTTGGCTCAGCACCCCAAGTCCGGTATTCAGCGAGGCTTCCGATGCTTTTCCACCGCTTCGATCGATTGGCAGCTGCCCAGTGGCTTTGAAAAACCATCTGGTCAACATGCCCTTGAGGCCTTTACCGGTGAAGTATTCGCTCTTCGCAAGAAAAACTACCGGGCGTCGAGTTTGTAGCGGCAAGAATATTGAGTCCGAAAACGAAAGATGGTTACTTGCCAAAATGGCTGCACCCGAACTCGGAATATTTTCCATTCCCCTAACCCATGGCCTGAAAATGAACTTGAGTAATGGTCCGAGAATTAGGTTTTTCAAGATGAAGTAAGCCACTTGATTGCCCTCTCGTCCCCGGTTAGAAGGTCTAGTTTACCTTTGCTCCCAAGCAACACGCACTAAATCTGCCGCCCCTACCACTCCGGCATCATTGACGAATTCGGCAACTTTAAGCTCTAATTCAGGGCGGAAACCCTGGGCTGGCATGTTGGCCAGAAATGCCTTGCGAATTGGGTCAAGGAGCAGTTCTCCGGCAGCACTGACACCTCCGCCGATAACTACAACCTCAGGATCCAGAATTGCACTGAGAGATGCGACCGTCTCGCCAATCCAGGTACCCAACTCGGTGAGGATGCGCAACGCGCCTGGATCGTGCTCGGTAATGGCTTGATACACCTGTGTGCCGGTTAGTTCGCCCGCCGACTCACGTAGTTGGCGAAGTCGTGCACCTTCTGCAGCATCAGAGTCGGCAAGCTCTCGAGCAGCACGAAGTAAAGCACTGCCAGATGCGTACTGTTCGAAGCACCCCTTGGCCCCGCAAGCACAGTCTCTACCATTTGGCACAATTCGCATGTGTCCAAGTTCTGCGGCTACCCCGAAACCTCCTCGAAGCATGCGAGAGTTTGTGATGATTGCACCACCAACCCC